>JAWVGK010000211.1:0-3631 GCA_033855155.1 Solirubrobacteraceae bacterium
CGGCGCTCTACCCGCCGAGCGCGGCCTGCCCCTCGGCGACCGTGAAGCGCTTCTCGTAGAGCGCCTTGCCGACGATCACGCCGCTCAGGTTGACCTGGCGCAGCGCCGCCAGCGCGACGAGGTCCTCGCGCCCGCCGATCCCGCCGGAGTACATGAAGCGCCCGCGCACGACCGCCGCGACGCGCCGCACCTCGTCGAGGTCGGGGCCTTCGAGCATCCCGTCCTTGTCGACGTTCGTGAAGACGAACGCGCGCACGCCGCGATCCTGCATGCGCTCGATCACGGCCTCGGCGGGCAGCGTGGTCGTCTGCGTCCAGCCCGACGTCGACACGAAGCCGCCGCGCGTGTCGACGCTGACGACCGCCCGCTCGGCGCACTCGGCGACGACCTCGTCGAGGAAGTCGACGTCGGTGAAGGCCGCCGTTCCGAGGATGACGCGCGTCGCGCCGGCCGCGAGCGCGTCGCGCACGGCCTCGATCGAGCGCAGGCCGCCGCCGTACTGGACCGGCACGCCGAGCTCGCCCGCGATCCGCTCGAGGTTGTGGAGGTTCTTCGGCGCCCCCGTGCGCGCGCCGTCGAGGTCGACGACGTGCAGGTAGCGCGCGCCCGCCGCGACCCAGTCGCTGGCGGCCTGGAAGGGGTCGTCGTCGTAGACGGTCTCGGCGTCGAAGTCGCCCTGCACGAGGCGCACCGCCCTGCCGCCGGCGATGTCGATCGCGGGATAGAGGATCACGAAGCGGCGTGCACGGTCGCGCAGATCCCGACGAAGTTGCGCAGCAGCGCGAGCCCTTCGGTCGAGGACTTCTCCGGGTGACATTGGGCGCCGTAGACGCTGCCCTGCGCGACGAACGACACGAACGGCGAGCCGTACTCGCCGATCCCGAGCACGATCGCCGGGTCGCCGGGCTCGACGACGAACGAGTGCACGTGGTAGAAGGCCGCGCGCTCGCCGAGACCCGCGACGAGTGCCGACGGCTGCTGCCAGGTGACGGAGTTCCAGCCGATGTGCGGCGACTTCAGCCCGCGCGTGTCGAGCGGCACGACGCGGCCGCCGAGCAGGCCGATCCCGGTCGCTCCCTCGTGCTCGACCGAGCGCTCGAACAGCAGCTGCATCCCGAGGCACAGCCCGATCACGGGCACCCCCGCGGCCGCGCGCTCGCGCACGACCTCGTCGAGGCCAAGCGCGCGCAGGCGCCGCATCGCCTCCGGGAAGGCGCCGACGCCCGGCACGACGAGCCCCTCGGCGGCGCGCAGCTCGTCGCGGTCGGCGGTCGCGACGAGCTGCGAGCCGACGTGCTCGAAGGCCTTGAGGACCGAGCGGCGGTTGCCCATCCCGTAGTCGACCATCGCGATGCTCATGCCGTCAGCGTCCCCTTCGTCGACGGCACGCCGCTCTCGGTCGGGTCGATCGCCACCGCCGCGCGCAGCGCGCGCGCGAACGCCTTAAAGCAGACCTCGATGATGTGGTGCGCGTTGGTCCCCGCCTGGACGTCGACGTGCAGCGTCATGCGCGCGTTGTTGGCGACCGCGCGGAAGAACTCCTCCAGCAGCTCGTGCTCGAAGCCGCCGGTCTCGCCGGCGGCGAGCCCCGGCGCGTGCACGACGCAGTACGGCCGGCCGGAGATGTCGATCGCGCACAGCGCTCGCGCCTCGTCCATCGGCACGAGCGCGTGCCCGTAGCGGAAGATGCCCGCGCGATCGCCGAGCGCCTCGTCGAGCGCCTGGCCGAAGACGATGCCGACGTCCTCGACGGTGTGGTGCGCGCCGGTGTGCAGGTCGCCGCTGGCCTGCACGTCGAGGTCGATGCGCGCGTGGCGCGCGAGCAGGTCGAGCATGTGGTCGAGGAAGCCGACGCCGGTCCGGCGCACGCCCGTGCCGTCGCCGTCGAGGCCCAGCGACAGGCGGATCTGCGTCTCCTGCGTCTCGCGGCCCTTGTCGGCGTGGCGCGTCACGACGGCCCATTCTCCCCTACGCGGGCCTGCATCGACTCGGCGTGCACGTCGAAGCCCTCCGCGCGGGCGATCGGCGCGCCGGCGGCGGCCAGCGCCGGCGCCGCCGCGCCGACGTGCACCTCGCTGAAGCGCCGGCGAAAGTGGCGCGGCGACAGGCCGGAAGCGAAGCGCGCCGACCCACCCGTCGGCAGCGAGTGGTTCGAGCCCGCGACGTAGTCGCCGAAGGCCGTCGCGCCGGCAGCGCCGACGAAGACGCAGCCGGCGGCGCGCACGCGCCGCACGAGCCGCTCGGCATCCGGGCCGACGAGCTCGAGGTGCTCGGGCGCGAACGCCTCGGCGAACGCCAGCGCGGCGCGTGGCGAGTCGGCGTGCGCGAGCACGAACGCGGCCGGATCGGACCGCGGACGCTCGGGCGCGAGCTGCTCGAGCTGCGCCTGCAGCTCGTCGAGGAAGGCTTGCGAGTCGCTGGCGGCGACGACCGGTGCGCCCGGGCCGTGCTCGCCCTGCGCGAGCAGGTCGAGCGCGACGAGGCGCGCGTCGGCGGTCGCGTCGGCGAGCACGAGCACGTCGCTGGGGCCATAGAAGCCGTCGATCCCGACGCTGTCCGAGACCTGGCGCTTGGCCTCCTGCACGATCAGGCTGCCGGGGCCGGCGATCACGTCGACGCGCTCGATCGACTCCGTGCCGTGGGCGAGCGCCGCGATGCCGTGTGCGCCGCCCATCGCGTAGACCTCGTGCACGCCGCACAGCGCGCAGGCGCCGAGGATCACCGGCGCGATCGGCGGCGGCGTCAACACGACGACCTCCTCGACCCCCGCCGCACGCGCCGTCACGACGCCCATGACGAGGCTCGACGGATACGGCGCGCGGCCGCCGGGGACGTAGATCGCGGCTCGGCGCATCGGCACCTCGCGCAGCACGACGCGGTGGCCCTGCGGCAGCTGCACCTCGACGTCGCCACCCACCCCTGCATCCGCGACGAGCGCGACGTTCGCGATGGCGACCTCCAGGCCGGCGCGCACGTCGTCGTCGAGCAGCCCCGGATCGAGCTGCTGCGCGTCGACGCGCAGCGACTGCGGCGGCGGCGCCCCGCCACTGTCGAAGCGCGCGACGAGCTCGCGCAGCGCGCGGTCGCCGCCGGCGCGCACGGCCTCGACGATCTCCGCGACCGCGGCGCTGACGGACTGCGGCGCGGGCGCCAGCGCCCGCACCCGCGCGGCCGTCACTACCGGATCGGCGCCGACCTCGACGCGCTCAAGGCGCACGCAGCTTCTCCAGCATGGCGTCGATCGCCGCTGCCTTGAGCTTGTGCGAGACGGGGTTGGCGATCAGCCGCGCGGTCGAGACGTAGATCTCCTCGCGGATGACGAGGTTGTTCTCGCGCAGCGTCGTGCCGGTCGCGGTGAGGTCGACGATCGCCTCGACGAGGCCCGTCAGCGGCGCGAGCTCGACCGAGCCCTTGACCTCGACGATCTCCGCCTGGCGGCCGGTCTGCTCGAAGTACGCGATCGCGGTCTTGTAGTACTTCGTCGCGACGCGCATGACGCCGAGTCGGCGCAGCGCCTCGACGGACGGGTCGGGCCCCTCGACGGTCGCCAGCACCATCGTGCAGCGCCCGTAGCCGAGGTCCAGCAGCTCGTAGACCTCGCGCTCGGGCTGCTCGGTCAGCACGTCCTTGC
>JAWVGK010000212.1:0-9970 GCA_033855155.1 Solirubrobacteraceae bacterium
GACCAGGTCGGCGCGGGGCGCGACGAGGCCGGCGCGCGGCGCGACCTCGCCGGCGAGCGCCGCGACGCGGCGGCCGAGCGCCGCGACGACGACGCCGAGCGCGCGGACGCGGTCATCGGCGAGCCGATCACCGCGGCGCAGGTCGAGCGCTCCGCGCTGTCTCGCCTGGCGGCGGCGAGCGATCGCACGCACGCCGCCGAGGATCGCCTTGCGGGGGCGCAGGCGCGCGACGCGGCCGCGGCCGATCGCGAGGTCGCGCAGGACGACCGGCTGGCCTGCGCCTGCGAGCGCGCGCAGGCCGACGTCGACCGCAGCGTCGCGCTCGAGGATCGGCTGGCCGGCGCGTACGCTCGTGCGAAGGCCGAGCTCGATCGCGACACGGCGCTCGCCGATCGCGGCGCCGGGGCGAACGAGCGCAGCGAGGCCGGGTTCGACCGCGAGACGGCGCTCGCCGATCGGGACGCGTCGGCCGTCGAGCTCGAGACCTCGTCGCTCGACGACCTCACGGGCGCCTACCTACGCGGCGCCGGCTTCGTCGAGCTCGAGCGCGAGATGTCGCGCGCCCGCCGCGAGGGCCGCCCGCTCGTCCTGGCCTTCGTCGACGTCGACGGCCTGAAGGCCGTCAACGACGCGCGCGGTCACGCCGCCGGCGACCGGATGCTGCGCGCCGTCGTCGATGCATTGCGAGCGAAGCTGCGCGCGCACGACCTCATCATCCGCTACGGCGGCGACGAGTTCCTGTGCGCGGTCTCCGGGCTGGACTCCCATGACGCCGCGACGCGGCTGGCGCTCGTCAACCTCGCGCTCGCCGCGGCCCCCGAGCACGGATCGGTCACCGTCGGCCTGGCGCAGCTCGCCGGCGACGACACCCCGCGCGCGCTCGTGGCACGCGCGGACGCGGCCCTCTACGCGCAGCGCCAGCACCAGCGCCCGGGAGCCCGGTCCTCCTCCCAGCGCTGAGGGCTACGGCTGCAGCGTCATGCGCGGCTCGCCCTGCCCGGTGAGCCCCGTCGCCGTCCGCACGCAGCTGCCGCCCCGCACCGCGCCGCCGTTGTAGGCCTGGCGCAGGCAGTTGCGCATCGCGAGCTGGCCCCAGTAGCTGGCGTGGCTGGACTCCTGCAGCTGATAGGGACCGAGGATCGTCGACGTCGTGCGGATCTGCTGCACCCATTCGGTCCTGTCGACGGCGAGCGGGCTCGTCCACGCCGGCACGCCCTGCTCCTCGAGCAGGCCGACCGTGTTCTCGCACAAGCGCCGTCCGTCGAGCGCGTGTTGCAGGTCGAGCACCTTGACGTTCGGCAGCCCGCTCGTCGCGGCGGCGTTGCGCGTCGTGGTGTCCAGCGTGGTGACGACCGTGTGGTTGGCCCAGTCGGCGTCGCGGTTCCAGACGCCGCAGCCGCCGATCGACTGGCGCGTGTAGCCGCTCTCGGAGTAGCGGATGCCCGATCCGCGCGGTAGCGGCGACCAGTAGGTCTGGGCGAGGATCGTGTACTGCGTGGGGCCGTAGCCGGCGTTGGCCATCGCGTCGCGGACGCGCAGCAGCGCGTTGCGCACGTTCGTCGTCTCGGTCGCGATCCGCGTCGGCGTGAAGCGCGACGTCATGTCGGTGTCGTCGCTGCAGAAGTTCTTCCACCACGTCGGCGACGTCAGGAAGTTCGTCACGCAGCGCTCGACGATCGCGGCGAAGCCGTAGTCGTTGGCGCCGATCATCACGACGACGGCCTTGACGTCGTGCGTCGCCGCGAGCTGCTGCAGCGCGAGCGCCTGGCCCTTGCGGCCCTGCGCGTCGCTGTAGAAGTCGATGCCGGGCTTGAAGACCTCGCCCGACGCGGTGCCGGTCGTCGCGGTCCGCGCGCCCGAGCAGGCGAGGTTGTACGCGTCGACGCCGCCGCCGATGAACGCCTGCGCGGACTTCGAACGATGACATCCGGGGATCGACTCGCCGGTCGGCGTGTCCCAGTACGCCGTCGGGCCGAGCGCGTCGGTGCGCGCCGGGTCGCCGTTCGTGTTGCCCGCCCAGCGCCCCGCCTCGCCGGAGATCGCCGAGTCGCCGAGCGTCACGACCACCGGGGTGCCGACCCCGGGGCCGTCGGCGAGCGCCGGAGCCACCGCCGCCAGCGCGAACGCGATCGTCGTGACCAGGAACCCGCACGCATGCCGCATCGCAACCCCTCCTCCATGACCGCCGGAACGGCCGCGACCCTACGCCCCGCTCGTGCAAACCGCAACGTTCATGTGCAGCATGTCACGCGGCGAGGAAGCGCTGGATGCCGTTGGCGATCCCGCGGGCGACGCTCAGGCGGTAGCTGCCGCGCAGCATCCGGCGCGCGTCGCGGGCGTTGCGCATGTTGCCGGTCTCGACGAACACGCCTGGCACGTCGGACAGCCGCAGGCCGCCGAGGTCGTCGCGGCGATCGAGGCCGTCGTGCCCGATGTAGTCGGCGTACGGCTCGTGCGTCGCCGCGCGAAACGCCGCGCGCAGGTCGATCGCCAGCCGGTGCGAGGCGCTGAAGACGTCGTCGGTCAGCCCGGCGATCAGCGCCGGCTCGATGACGTGGAAGCCCGATCCCGACGCCGGCCCGCCGTCGGCGTGGATCGAGACCTTCGCGTCGGCGCCGACCCGGTTGGCGATCCGCGCGCGCTCGTCGATGCAGGGTCCGACCGAGTGGTCGTCGGCGCGCGTCAGGACGACCGTCGCGCCGCGCCGGCGCAGGACGCGGCGCGCGCGCAGCGCCACGTCCCACGTGTACGCGGCCTCGGCGTAGCCACCGTCGGTCGCCGTGCCGGTCGTGTCGCAGGCCTTGCGCGCGCCCTTGCCGATCGCGACCTGGCGGTTGATCGCCGCGGATGCGCGGCCGTTGCCGGAGTTGTGGCCGGGATCGAGGACGATCGTGGTGCCGGCCAGCGGCAGCGCGGCGGCGGCCGCCGGGGCGGCGGGCGCGCAGGACGCGGCGAGCGCGACGCAGGCGAGCAGGCCCCGCCTGTGAGACGAGCGCATCCGGGGAGCCTGCCACACGCGCGTCGCGGTCGGCCGCGACCCGGGGCGCCGCCGATGCGCCAGGCGGGCGCGCGCCGGACCGCGGCGGCGGGTAGGTTTGGGGCATGGAAGGCGGCGGCCTGCTCACGATCGCGTACGTCATCGTCGGCGCGTTCGTCGCGGCGGCGAATCACTACTTCGCCCACGTCGGCACGATGAAGGGCGTCGTGTCGGCGATCATCGCGATCCTCGCCTGGCCGCTGATCCTCATCGGGATCGACATCCGCTGGAACTGACGCCGTGGGCATGACACCGTCCGCAGTCGCCTGCACGGTCGGCCGAGGGCTCGCCGCCGGGCTCGCCGGCACCGCCGCGATGACCGTCTCGAGCACGATCGAGATGCGCCGGCGCGGGCGCGCGTCCAGCACCGCGCCCGCCGACGCGAGCGCGAAGGTGCTCGGCATCGAGTCGTTCGTCGACGACGGCGCGAAGGCGCGCTTCGCGACGCTCGTGCACTGGGGCTACGGCACCGGCTGGGGCGTCGTGCGCGCGCTGCTCGGCGAGACGTCGCTGTCGCCCGCGGCCGCCGGCGCGGCGCATCTCGCAGCCGTGTGGGGCAGCGAGGCCGCGATGCTCCCCGCGCTCGGCGTGGCGCCGCCGTTCTTCACCTGGGGCGCGAGCGAGGTCGCGATCGACGTCTGGCACCACGCCGTCTACGCGGCGGCGACCGGGCTGGCGTACGAGCTGCTGAAGTAGCCGATTCTCCACCCCGGGGTGGTGGACAGCCGCCCGGCGTTGTGCGCAGAATGACCTCATGGACGAGCCCGCGCGCGACGACGCCGTGCTGCCGGCGACGCGCGTGGCGGCGGTCGTCGTGGTCGCCGTGCTCGTGCCGGCGCTGATCGTCCTGTGGGGCCTGCCGGCGCGGACCGACGACCTGTGGGCGTGGACGATCGCCGCTCCGCTGACGCCGATCTTCATGGGCGCCGGCTACGGCGCGGGCGCCTACTTCTTCGTGCGCGTGTACCGCTCCGCGCGCTGGCACGAGGTGTCCGTCGGCGTCGTGTCGGCGGCCGTCTTCGCGCTGCTGATGCTCGTCACGACGCTGCTGCACTTCGACAAGTTCAACCAGGGAACGGCGCACGACGGCCTGCCCGACCCGCCGGCGCTCGCGACGACGGCCTTCTACGGCTGGACGATCGTCTACATCCTGTCGCCGTGGGTCGTGGGCTGGCTGTGGTGGCGCAACCAGCGGCGCGATCCGGGCGTCCCCGAGGACGGCGACGCGCTCGTCCCGGCCGCCGTGCGCCAGGCCGCGCGCGTCGTCGCGATCGGCGCGCTCGCCGCGGCGCTGGTCGTGCTCGTGTCGCCGAGCATCGCCGTCGACAGCTGGGGCTGGACGCTGACGCCGCTGACCGCGCGCGTGCTCGCGTGCTTCACCGCGCAGGTCGGGACGGGCTTCCTGCTGCTGTCGCGCGACCCGCGCTGGAGCAGCTGGCGCGTGCTCGTGCAGACGTTCCTGATCGCGGTCGCGCTGCTGCTCGTCGGGGCGATCCGCGAGTGGGACACCTTCGACCACGAGTGCGCGCTGACCTACGCCTACCTCGCCGGCCTGGCAGGCGGCGCGATCGCGCTGCTCGCGCTGTATCGCCGGATGCAGCGCCCCGTCGACGCCCGCCCCTCCTGACGCCTCGCCAGCCGGTACGTTGCGCGGGGCGATGATCCTCGGCGTCAACGCCCCACCGACCGGCTGGCACGATCCCGCGGCCTGCCTCGTCGCCCACGACGGCACGCTGCTGGCGTTCTGCGAGGAGGAGCGCCTCAGCCGCGACAAGCACGCCGAGCGCAGCGGGCCGCTGCACGCCGTGCGCTACTGCCTCGAGCGGGCGGGCGCGCAGCTCGGCGACGTCGACCTCGTGGCGGTCGGCTGGGACGTCCCGCGGACGGCGCCGCTGTACGGCCACGAGTGGACGCTGGAGGGCACGCCGGCGTGGCTGGAGCGCTATCTCGGCTGGCGCTGCTCGGCGCACGACATGCCCGAGGTGCGCTTCGTCGGCCACCACCTCGCGCACGCGACGATCGCCTTCCATGCCTCGGACTTCGACCGCGCCGCGGTGCTCGTCGTCGACGGCAACGGCGACGACGAGAGCATCTCGACCTACCGCGCCGACCGTGAGCGCGGGCTCGTGCGCACGCGCGTGTGGCCCCGCTCGCACTCGCTCGGCTACATGTACGACGCCGCCTGCCGCTTCGCCGGCTTCGGCCCGCTGCACGCCGGCAAGCTCATGGGCCTGTCGGCCTACGGCCGCGCGGCGAACGTCGAGCCGTGGGATCTGCTGCCCGGCGGCGCGCCGCGCGCGCCCGGCGGCGTCGACGACGGCGACGGCTTCAACCGCTACATCCACGCCTGGACCGCGCGCCTGGACGAGCTGGCCGGCGGGCTGCGGCCCTCGCGCGGGCGTCAGGAGCTGCACCTCGACGAGCTCGCCGTGCAGGTCGCGGTCAGCGCGCAGGAGGCCGTCGAGCGCGCGGTGCTGGCGCTCGCCGCGACGGCGCGCGAGCTGGCGGGCACCGACAACCTGTGCCTCGCGGGCGGGGTCGCGCTGAACTGCAAGGCCAACGGCCTGCTCAGCGGGCCGGTCTTCGCGCCGCCCGCGCCGCACGACGCCGGCACGGCGCTCGGGGCTGCCTGGCACGTCGCGCCGCCGCGCCGCGAGGCGCGGCGGATGTCGGCGTTCCTCGGCCCCGCGCCGGGCGCCGAGGCCAACGGCGCGCTCGACGGGCTGCACCGCGAGGCGCTGTCGCTCGAGCGCGTCTGCGACGCGCTGGCGGCCGGCTGCTGCGGCGCGCTCGTGCAGGGGCCTGGCGAGATCGGGCCGCGCGCGCTCGGCCACCGCTCGATCGTCGCCGACCCCAGCGACCCGGCGATGCACCGGCGCCTGAACGACATCAAGGGCCGCGAGCGCTGGCGGCCGTTCGGCGCCGCCGCGCTGAGCTCGCGCGCCGGCGCGCTGTGGGAGCCGCGGCCGCGGCTGTCGGACTACATGCTCGCCGGCACGCCGGTCTCCGACGCCGCGCGCGAGCAGCTTCCCGCCGCCGTCCACGTCGACGGCACGACGCGCCCGCAGGAGCTCGACCCGGCGTGCGGCGACATGCTCGCGGCGCTGCTCGTGCAGTGGGGCGACCGCGCCGGCGGCGCGCTGATCAACACGTCCTTCAACGGCCCGGGCGAGCCGATCGTGTCGAGCGCCGCCGATGCGATCGCGGCGTTCCGGCGCCTGCGCCTGGACTTCCTCGTCATCGACGGCGAGCTCGTCGCCGCCGGCCCGGCGTGGTGGCGCGGGCCGGCCTGAGCCGCCCGTGTCGCGCGTCGCACCCGATTTGTTACACAATTAACAGTCGGTCCGCATCGATTGCACGATTAATGAGTTTGCGCGTGGATGATCCGCCACGACAAGCCGGGCGGTAGGGCCCCTGGGTGTCGAGTTCCACACCCTGACGGCGTCTCTCGGCAGATGTACGAGCGCTCGAACTTCAACGGTTATACCTGTAAGCAACGGTCATGCAAATGCAGGTTCTCGAGGGAGATCCGATGTCGATTCGATCCGCAGTGCTCAAGGGCTTTTCGGTCCAGCATGTCGACGGCCGCCTCCGCGCCGGCGCGGTCGCCGTGTGCATCGCGCTGCTGGCGATCGCCTGTGGTCCAGCCGCGGCGCAGGCCGCCGAGGGGTGGTCGCCCGCGGCGAGCATGTTGAGCGGGCGCTTCGACCACACGGCGACGCTGCTGGCAAACGGGAAGGTGCTGGTCGCCGGCGGCATGACGGAGGATGGCCTGACGGCGGAGGCGCAGTCGTATGACCCGGCGGCGGGCACGTGGTCGTCGGACTATCACATGACCGGCGCTCGCCGGCAGCACACGGCGACGCGGCTTCCCAACGGGAAGGTGCTCATCACCGGTGGCTGGACGGATGCGGGTGTCACCGCGAGCGCGCAGCTGTATGACCCGGTGACCGGCAGTTGGTCGGCGGCGGCGAGCCTGCCGGTGGGGATGTACATGCACGACGCGACGCTGCTGTCCAACGGCAAGGTGCTCGTCACCGGCGGCCTGACGAACGCCGGCGCGACCTCGAGCGCATACCTGTACGACCCGTCGAGCAACGCCTGGTCGACGGCGCCGAGCATGCCCGCGGCCCGCTTCGGGCACACCGTGACGGCGCTGGCGGACGGCAGGATCCTGGTCTCGGGCGGCATGACGAACACGAGCCCCACGAGCGCGACCGCGTGGCTGTATGACCCGTCGAGCAACACGTGGACGGTTGCCGCGAGCATGGGCGTCGCGCGCTATGACCACACCGGGACGCGGCTGCCCGGCGGCAAGGTGCTGATGGCCGGCGGTTGGACGAACTCGGGCACGACGGCCAGCGCGGAGATCTATGACCCGGCCGCCAACACGTGGTCGGTCGCGGCGAGCTTCACGACCGCGCGCTATCAGCACACCGCGACGCTGCTGCCCAGCGGCAAGGTGCTCGTCACCGGCGGCTACACGAGGTCCAACGCCCCGACGGCCAGCACGCAGGTCTACGACCCCGCCGCCGATACGTGGACCGCGGGACAGAGCATGGCCACCGCGCGCCACCTGCACAGCGCGACGCTGCTGAGCAACGGCAGGGTGCTCGTCACCAGCGGCAACACCGCCGGCTCCGGCCCGACGCCGAGCACCGAGCTGTACGACCCGGCCAGCGGCACGTGGTCGGCAGGCGTGAGCATGATCAGCGGGCGCTATGACCATACGGCGACGCTGCTGGAGAGCGGGCAGGTGCTCGTCGCCGGCGGCATGGCGGACGGTGGGGTGACGGCGAGCGCGCAGCTGTATGACCCGCCTTCGAACACGTGGACGTCGGCGTACCACATGGCGGGCGCTCGCCGCCAGCACACGGCGACGCGACTGCCCAGCGGGAGGGTGCTCGTCACGGGCGGATGGACCGATTCCGGTGTCACCGCGAGCACGCAGCTCTACGACCAGTTGAGCGGCGGTTGGTCGGCGGCGGCGAGCCTTCCGAGCGCGCTGTACCTGCATCGCGCGACGCTGCTGTCCACCGGCAAGGTGCTCGTCACCGGCGGCTGGGCGACCACCGCCGCGACGGCCGGCGCGCAGCTGTACGACCCGCTGAGCAACTCGTGGTCGGCGGCGGCGAGCATGCCCGTGGCGCGCTATCAGCACACGGTGACGGCGCTCGCCGACGGCCGCATCCTGGTCTCCGGTGGCACGATCGGCTCGGGCGTGTTCACCGCGACGACCGCGCTCTACGACCCGTCCAGCAACACGTGGACGGCGGGAGCGAGCATGAGCGTTCCCCGCGTGGGGCACACCGGCACGCTGCTGCCCGGCGGCAAGGTGCTCGTCACCGGCGGTTGGACGAGCTCGGGCACCAGTGCCAGCGCCGAGATCTACGACCCGGTGGCCAACACGTGGTCGGCGGCGGCGAGCTTCACCACCGCGCGCTACCAGCACACGGCGACGCTGCTGCCAAGCGGCAAGGTGCTCGTCACCGGCGGCTACACGCGGTCCGACGTGCCGACGACGAGCACGCAGGTCTACGACCCCGCCGCCGACACGTGGGCCACGGCGCCGAGCATGGTCATCGCGCGCCACCTGCACAGCGCGACGCTGCTGGCCAACGGCAGGGTGCTCGTCACCGGCGGCAACATCGGCGCCGCCGGCCCGACCCCGAGCAGCGAGCTCTACGACCCGGCCTGACCGGCGATCGGCCTCCCGCCCGCAGCGCGCCGACGCGCTGCGGGCGGTGGCCGTTCGAACCGCGCCTCAGCCGATCGCGCGGCGCAGGTCGGCGACGAGGTCCTGGGCCGCCTCGATCCCGCACGACAGTCGCACGAGGTCGGCCGGCACCGCGGCGTCGGAGCCCTCGACAGACTGGTGCGTCATCGCCTGCGGGACCTCGATCAGCGACTCGACGCCGCCGAGCGACTCGGCGAGCGTGAAGATCCGCGTCGCGCCCGCGATCCGCACGGCGTCGGGGTGGCGGAAGCAGACCATGCCGCCGAAGCCCGGCCAGCGCACGTCGTAGGCGCCGTCGACGGCGGCGAGCAGCTCGCTGACGGCCGCGCCGTTGGCGCCGTGCGCCTGCATCCGCACGTGCAGCGTGCGCAGGCCGCGGTGCACGAGGAAGCAGTCCATCGGGCCCGGCACGGCGCCGATCGCGTTCTGCACGAAGCGCACCTGCTCGTGCAACTGCGCCGAGCGCACGACGACCGCGCCGCCGACCGTGTCGCTGTGCCCGCCGAGGTACTTCGTCGTCGAGTGCACGACGGCGTCGGCGCCGAGCGCCAGCGGCAGCTGGTTGGCGGGCGTCGCGAACGTGTTGTCGACGGCGACGAGCGCGTTGCGCTTCAGCGCGACGACGGCCTCGACGTCGACGACGTTCAGCAGCGGGTTGGTCGGCGTCTCGACCCAGATCAGGCGCGTGTCGTCGCGCACCGCGCCGGCGATCGCGTCGAGGTCGGTCTGGTCGACCATCGTGTAGCGCAGGCCCCAGCGCGTGAGCACCTTGTCGACGAGCCGGTAGGTGCCGCCGTAGAGGTCGGACGGGATGACGATGTGGCCGCCGCCCTCGGCGACGACGGTGATCAGCGCGTGCGTCGCGGCCATGCCGCTGGAGAACGCGCTCGCCGAGCCGCCCTCGAGCAGGCCGAGCGCCTTCTCCAACGCCGACCGCGTCGGGTTCGCCGAGCGCGCGTAGTCGTAGTCCTCGACGAACGCGCCTGGCGCGCGCTGCGCGTACGTCGACGTCTGGTGGATCGCGGGGATCACCGAGCCGAAGTGCGGGTCGGGATCCAGCCCGGCGTGCACGACGCGCGTGGCGAACTGCGCGTCGTCTGGGACGTCGCTCATCGCGCGAGCGCATCCAGCAGGTCGGCGCGCGTGAGGATCCCGGCCGGGCGGCCGTCGAGCGTCACGAGCAGCGCCTCGCGCTC
>JAWVGK010000213.1:0-4274 GCA_033855155.1 Solirubrobacteraceae bacterium
CCGCGCGCCTGCTCGGGCGCCATGTAGGCGAGCGTGCCGATGACGTCGCCGGTGCGCGTCAGCACGTCGCCGTCGGCCATCCGCGCGATGCCGAAGTCCGTGAGCTTCGCGACGCCCGCGCCGTCCTCGGGGCTCTCCGGGCAGATGACGTTCGACGGCTTGACGTCGCGGTGGATGACGCCGCGCGCGTGCGCGTGCTCGAGCGCGTCGCACAGCGTCACGCCGATGCGCACGACGTCGCGGTCCGACAGGTCCCCCGCCGCGATCAGCTGCGCCAGCGTGCGCCCGCGGACGAGCTCGGATACGAGGTAGACGGCGTCCTCGTCGCGCCCGGACTCGTACAGCGCGACGATCCCCGGATGCGACAGGCGCGCCGCGGCCAGCGCCTCGCGCTCGCCGCGCGCGTCGGGATCGAGCTCGATCGCGATCCGCTTGACGGCCACCTCGCGCTCGAGGCGCTCGTCGTGCGCGAGGTAGACGACGCCCATCCCGCCGGCCCCGATCCGCCGCACGAGCCGGTAGCGGCCCAGGACGATCTCGCCCGCGTGGGCGGCGTGTGCGGGCGTATGGGCGTGGGACACCGGCTCTGCTTTCGTCGTGGCGCGGGTCGGGTCCTTGGGGTACCAGGCAGGAAACCGGCGATTGGCGGGAAAGTTGCAGCTGACCGTGCACGCCGGTCGCCCGGTCATACTGAGCCATCTTCGACTCGCCAAGGAGCGGAGTCCTGTCTTTCTTCGACGATGACGAGCCGCGCACGACCCGCACGAGGCCCCGCAAGCCCGTGACGTCGGCGGCCGGTCCGGGACCCTCCGACCCCCAGCAGCTGCGCACGCGGCGCCTCGGCGCGCTGGCGATCGCCGTGGTCGTGATCATCGTGCTGACGCTCGGCATCAAGGGCTGCCTCAACTCGCGCAAGGAGCAGGCGCTGAAGGACTACAACCGCGACGTCGCGGGGCTCGTGCAGCGCGCCGACGCCAACAGCGACGACTTCTTCACCGAGCTCACGACGCCCGGCTCGTCGTCCAACGACGTGCTGTCGCAGATCAACCGCCTGCGCCTGAAGGCCAAGTCGCAGACGCGCGAGGCACAGAACCTCAGCGTCCCGGGCGACATGAGGCCGCCGCAGCGCAACCTGCTGCTGACGCTCGGCCTGCTCGAGGAGGCGATGAGCAAGATCGCCGAGAAGATCCCGGCCGCGCTGTCGACCGACTCCGCGACCGCCGAGCCGGCCGTCGTCGGTATCACCGCGGAGATGCAGTCGTTCGTCGCCGCCGACGTCGTCTACAAGCGCCGCACCGCCGCGCTCATCAAGCAGGAGCTCGACGACCACGAGATCGGCGGCCAGACGATCCAGAACTCGCAGTTCCTGCCGAACGTCGGCTGGCTCGACGCGCCGACCGTCGCGCGGCGCATCCACGCCGACGCCGGCCGCGGCGCCGGCTCGGAGGCCTCGACGGCGCCGCTGGCGCCGGGCAGCCACGGCCACGGGCTGCTCGCGGTGAACGTCGGCGACGTCACGTTGCAGGCCGGCGAGACCGCGTCCAACAGCCTCCCGGCCGGCGCGGTGACGTTCAACGTGAAGTTCGCCAACCAGGGCGACAACCCCGAGACCGACGTGCGCGTGCGCGTGACCATCACGGGCGGCGGCAAGACGATCACCAAGCAGCAGACCGTCGACCAGACGACCGCGGGCGCCGAGACGACGACGGCGATCCCGCTCGGCGAGCCGCCGCCGATCGGCGTCGCCGTGAAGATCAAGGTCGAGGTGCGCAAGGTGCGCGGCGAGGAGAACCTCGCCAACAACGTCGCCGAGTACCCGGCCATCTTCAGGCGGTAGGCACCGCCTACCCTTAGCCCGATGGCTGCCGAGCTGAGCTCCACGGTCGGGATCGTCGCGCTCGTCGCGGCGGCGCTCGCGGTCGTGTCCGTCTGCCTGGCGATCGTCCTGCTGCGCCAGCTGCGCCGCCTGCGCGCCGACCAGCGCGCGGTGCTCGGCGAGCAGCCCGCGCAGGACCTCGTCTCGCACGCCGCCGCGCTCGACGCGTCGTTTCGCGCGCTGCGCGACGACGTCGGCGAGGTCGCCGAGCGCCTCGACGCGCGGCTCGCGGTCGCCGAGGGCCGCCTCGACGGCGCGATCGCCCACTGCGGCCTGATCCGCTACGACGCCTACAACGAGATGTCCGGGCGCCAGTCGACGTCGATCGCGCTGCTCGACAGCAAGCGCTCGGGGGTCGTGCTGTCGTCGATCCACCACCGCGACCAGGCGCGGCTGTACGCCAAGCAGATCTCCGAAGGCACCGCCGAGCTGCGCCTGTCGCCCGAGGAGGAGGAAGCCCTCCGCCTCGCGCTGCCGTAGTGGACCGCCGGCGCATGCGCGGGAGCGATCGGCGATGAGGCTCGGCTACCTCGGGCCCGCCGGCACGTTCTCCGAGGAGGCCGTGCGCTGCGCGCCGGATGCCGCCGGCGCCGAGCTCGTCGCGCTGCGGACCGTGCGCGACACCGTCATGGCGGTGCACGAGGGCGCCGTGCAGCGCGCGATCGTCCCGATCGAGAACTCGCTCGAGGGGCCGATCGGCGTGACGCTCGACACGCTCGCCGAGGAGCACGACGTCACGATCGTCGGCGAGCTCGTGCTGGCGGTGTCGCCGTGCCTGATCGCGCGCGAGCCGCTCGAGCTCGGCGCGATCGAGCGCGTCGTCTCGCACCCGCAGCCGCTGGCACAGTGCGCGCGCTTCCTGCGCGACCGGCTGCCCGCGGCGGAGGTCGTGGCGGTCGCGTCGACGGCCGAGGCGGTGCGGATGGTGGCCGCCGAGCCGGCGCCGTGGGCGGCGCTCGGCACGCGCCGCGCGGCCGAGATCTACGGCGCGACCGTGCTGGCCGACGGCGCCGAGGACGAGCCTGGCAACGCCACGCGCTTCGTCTGGCTGGCGCGCACGCCGGCGCCGCCGGATCCGTCGCTGGCGTGCAAGACGTCGCTGGCGTTCTGGGGCGCGGGCGACGCGAGCCCCGGATGGCTCGTGCGCTGCCTGTCGGAGTTCGCGTTTCGCGGCGTAAACCTCACGAAGATCGAGTCGCGGCCGATGCGCGCGCAGCTCGGGCACTACCGCTTCTTCGTCGATTGCGATGGCGACGCGCGCGAGCCGCCGGTGGCCGACGCCGTCGCCGGCCTACAGGTGCACTGCGAGCGCGTGCGGGTACTCGGTTCGTATCCCGTAGCCGGCTGAGCCGTTCGCTGGACAGCGCCATTAGACTCGCGAGGTCATGGCGACACAGTCGACGCCACCAGGCCCACATGGGTTCGCGCCGCATCGGGAGCACCGGCGGCGCGGACGTGACTGTGGCCGTGTGCTCGTCCTCAACGCCACGTACGAGCCGATCAACGTCTGCACCGTGCGGCGCGCCGCGGTCCTGCTGCTGAAGGACAAGGCCGAGCTCGTCGAGCACGCGCGCTACGAGCTGCGCTCGGAGAGCACGGCGATGCCGCGACCGGTCGTCATCCGCCTCGTGACGTTCGTCAAGGTCCCGCGCGACACGCACCGCCGCAAGATCACGCGCCGCGCGGTCTTCGCCCGCGACGGCTGGGAGTGCCAGTACTGCGGCGCGCGCGCGAACCTCACCGTCGACCACGTCATCCCGCGCTCCAAAGGCGGCCCGTCGACGTGGGAGAACATCGTCGCCTCGTGCGCGCCGTGCAACCGCCGCAAGGGCGACCACCTGCCGCACAAGGTCGGCATGCACCCGCGCCAAGCGCCGCGCGTCCCGCACCCGCAGGTCTTCATCCACGTCGCCAGCCCGACGATCCCGCCGGCGTGGCGGCAGTGGCTGCCCGAAGCCGCCTGAGCGCGCCGTCGCCGTTCGATCTAGGGAGGCCGATGCCGCCGAGCGCCGATGAGATCCGAGACGGTCAGCGAGCGGCGTGGGCCGGGCTGTCCGCGGGCTGGGAGAAATGGGCCGCGGTCATCATGGATCAGCTCGGGCCGGTCTGCGCGGCGATGATCGAGCGGCTCGACATCGCCGAGGACCATCACCATCTCGACATCGCCTCGGGCACGGGCGAGCCCGGCTTGAGCATCGCGCGACTGGCGCCGAAGGGGCGCGTCGTCCTGACCGACCTCGTGGCGGAGATGCTGGAGATCGCCGCGCGACGAGCCGCGGCGCAGCGGATCGCCAACATCGAGACGACGGTCTGCAGCGCCGATGGTCTGCCCTTCGCCGGCGCCACGTTCGACAGCGTCTCCGTGCGCTTCGGATACATGTTCTTCCCCGACGGGGCC
>JAWVGK010000214.1:0-3290 GCA_033855155.1 Solirubrobacteraceae bacterium
TAGAGGCCCAGCGCGGCCTTGGCGAAGTCGAAGCCGTCGATGCGCGCCTGCGTCTGCGCCTCGATCGCCTGCAGGCGCGAGAGGATCCAGCGGTCCTCGACGGTGCGCGGCCGGGCGGCCGGCTGCACGGGATCGGCGGGATCGGTGTCGACGCGCAGCGCGACGAAGCGCGTCGCGTTGTAGAGCTTGTTCGCGAGCGCCTGGCCCTGCTGGATCTTCTCCTCGCTGAAGCGCACGTCCTGCGTCGAGGACATCGCCAGCAGGCCGAAGCGCACGGCGTCCGCGCCGTAGGCCGGGAAGTCGCCGCCTTCGGGGAAGACGGGCGGGCGCGGGCCGCCCTCGACGAGATCCAGCGGGTCGATGCCGGTGCCCAGCGACTTGCTCATGCGCCGGCCGTCGGGCGCCTGGATGATCGAGTGCACATAGACGTCGGAGAACGGGATGTCACCGGTGAAGCGCAGTCCCATCATCACCATCCGCGTCACCCACAGAAACAGGATGTCGCGCGCCGTCGACAGCGCGTCGGTCGGGTAGAAGGCGCGCAGCTGCGGCGTGTCGTCGGGCCAGCCGAGGGTCGCGAACGGCCACAGCGCCGACGAGAACCACGTGTCGAGCACGTCGGGGTCCTGCGTCCACCCCTCGCCCTCGGGCGGCTCGACGGCGCAGTAGGTCTCGGCCGTGCCCGAGCCGGGATCCTCTCCCGTAGCGCCGCGATACCAGACGGGGATCTGGTGACCCCACCACAGCTGCCGGGAGATGCACCACGGGCGGATCTCCGCGAGCCAGTCGAGGTAGCGCTTGGACTGCGACTCGGGGTGGATGCGCACGCGCCCGTCGCGCACGACGTCGATCGCCGGGGCCGCGAGCTCGTCCATGCGCATGAACCACTGCAACGAGATCAGCGGCTCGATGCGCTCGCCCGAGCGCTGGCTGTAGGGGACGGTGTGGACATACTGCTCGCGCGCGCGGATCAAGCCCAGCTCGTCGAGGTCGGCGACGATCCGCTCGCGCGCGTCGAGCACCGTCAAGCCGCAGTAGCGCTTGCCCGCGGCGGCGGTCATGAGCCCGTCCTCGCCGATGACGCCGATCTCCTCGAGGCCGTGGCGGCGGCCGATCTCGAAGTCGTTGGGGTCGTGGCCGGGCGTGATCTTCAGCGCACCCGTGCCGAAGTCGGTCTTGACGTAGTCGTCGGCGATGATCGTCAGCCGGCGCCCGACGATCGGCAGGATCAGCTGCTCGCCGACGAGCGCGGCGTAGCGCTGGTCGTCGGGGTGCACCGCGACCGCGGTGTCGGCGAGCAGCGTCTCGGGCCGCACAGTCGAGATGATCACCTCGCCCTCGCCCGAGGCCAGCGGGTAGGCGATCGAGTACATCGTGTCGGCGATGCCCTCGCGCTCCTCGACCTCGAGGTCGGAGATCGCCGAGCCCAGCCCCGGATCCCAGTTGACCATGTAGTTGTCGCGGTAGATCAGGCCCTGCTCGTAGAGCTCGACGAAGACCTTTCCCACCGCGGCGGCGTAGCGCTCGTCCATGGTGAAGCGCTCGTCGTCGTAGTCGAGCGTCGCGCCGAGGCGCTTGAACTGGTCGATGATCTGGCCGCCGTGCTCCTCGCGCCACTCCCACACGCGCCGCACGAAGGCCTCGCGGCCGAGCTCTAGGCGCGTCGTGCCCTCGGCGATCAGGCGCTTCTCGACCTGGCGCTGAGTCGCGATGCCGGCGTGGTCGGTGCCCAGGATCCACTTCGTGCGCCGCCCGCGCATGCGGTTGATGCGGATCAGCGCGTCCTGGATCGCGCCGTTGAGCGCGTGGCCCATGTGCAGCACGCCGGTGACGTTCGGCGGGGGCACGGCGATCGAGTAGTTCTCCTGTGCCGTGCCCGCGGGCTCGGGGTGCACGAGGCCCGCCTGCAGCCAGCGCGCGACGATCCGCGGCTCGGCCTCGGCCGGTTCGAAGCGCGTGCGCTCCTCGAAGGCACCCATGGACGGCCCAGTCTAGGGACGCGCCGGCCCAGCGCCGCGCCACGACGCACCGTGGCGCGGTGCATGCCCGGGCGCGGCTCGTCGTGTGACACCCGGCACACCTGTGCACCGCGCGTATCTGGCGGGGCTCGATCTGCCCTTGCCATCTGCCAGCAGCACGCGAGACGCGACATCGCCGCTCGCGAAATCGATCCGGTCGCAGAAGAAAGGAAGGGAATCCATGTCGTCGTTCAGACATCACCGCTCCCGCAGCATCGACGAGGAGCTCGCATCCGACGCCGCGCCGGGCACCGATCGCTCGCGGCGGATGCGCCGTGTGCTCGGCGTGCTCGTCGTCGCGGTGGCCCTGCCGGCCGCGTTCGCGGCCTCGCCGGCCGCGGCGGCCGACGACGCGCGCCCGCCGGCCGGCACCCAGACGTCCTACGCGGACCTCGGCGACTGCGCGAAGCTCATGGAGGCGCCGGTGGACGGCGCGAAGTGCGAGACGGCATCCGCCAAGGACATCTCGGGCCAGCGAGTCGAGCGCCGTGTGCGCGACGCCGGCACCCGCGACGGGGCCACCGGCAGGAACAGCGGCATCCTCATCGTCGTCCACATCTACATGTACTGCGTTGGTTCGGGAGATGACTGGCAGTGCTTCATCGACATCTACGTCGACATCTACGTGTTCACGTGGAACCGCAGCCTGCCGGCGCCCGACGATCCCGCCCTGCTGGAGATGGTGGGGGCGGCCCGCTGAGCGATCCGCGGCCCGCCGGATCCTCCGGCGAGCCGCGAACGCGATGCCGGGCGACCGGTAGCTTCGCCGCCATGAGGCGCACGGACTCGCGCCGACCGAGGTGGACGACGTGCTGCAGACCGCCTGGCTCGAGTTGTTCACCGCGATCGACCGGATCCGCGAGCCGGCGGCGGTCGGTGGCTGGCTCGCGACGGTGACGCGCCGCAACGCGCTGCGCAGCCGGCAGGCGGGGATGCGCGAGCAGCTCAGCGCTGACCCCGAGCCGGTGGATCGCCTCGACCTCCAGGGACCCGAGGAGAGCGTCCTGACGGCCGAGCGCGAGACGGTTCTCGCCGCCGCGGCCGCCGCCCTGCCGGAGCGCCATCGCCGCGTCGTGACCGTGCTGCTGAGCGAGCCGACGCCCGACTACCGGCAGGTCGGCGAGCAGCTCGCGATGCCGGTGGGCAGCATCGGCCCGAGCCGGGCGCGGGCGCTGGCGCGGCTCGCACGCCATCCGCAACTGCGTGCGGTCGGCTCGGTCGCGGCCGCCGCGTGACGCTTCCCGGGCCGCGGCTGCGCACGGCGGACGATCA
>JAWVGK010000215.1:0-4133 GCA_033855155.1 Solirubrobacteraceae bacterium
AGCGGATCGCCGACCGCCCGCGCCACGTCCTGGCAGCCGCGGTCGTCTTCCTCGCCGCGGCGATCGTGTTCGGCACCCCCGTGACGGGCCTGCTGTCGGCCGGCAACGCCGACGACTTCGTCGACCCGAACGCGGAGAGCACGCTGACCTCCGCACAGCTCGAGCGCGCTCTCGGGCGCACGCTGAGCCCGGCGGTGATCGTGCTCGTGCGCACCGGCGGACCGGTCATGAGCAGCGCCGGCCGGGCGAAGGTGCAGTCGGTCGTGACCCGCGTGCGCGCGGACCGCGCGGTCGCGCAGGTGACGTCCGTGCTCGGCGACGGCGGCCGCGCCGACGCCGCAGCGGGATCCGGCGCCGCGCAGACGGGGACGGGCGGGCGTGCCGGGGCGCCGCGCAGCCCGCTCGTCTCGCGCGACGGCCGTGCGACCTACGTCGCGACGTTCCTGCGCGCCGGCGCCGACCAGGGTGCGGCCGGCGAGCGCATCACCGCCGAGCTGGCCGGCATCGCGGATGTCGTCGTCGGCGGCTACGCGGTCGCGGTGCCGCAGGTGTCCGACCAGGTCTCCGAGGACCTGGCGAAGGCCGAGACGCTCGCGTTTCCGCTGCTGTTCGTGCTGTCGTTGCTGATCTTCCGCGGCGCGGTCGCGTCGCTGCTGCCGCTGTTCGTCGGCCTGCTGACGATCATGGGCACGTTCCTCGGGCTGCGGATCGTCAACGAGGGCGTGCTCCTGTCGATCTTCGCCCTGAACCTCACGATCGGCCTCGGGCTCGGGCTGGCGATCGACTACTCGCTGTTCGTGCTGTCGCGATATCGCGAGGAGATGGAGCGCCTCGGCGCCGGTCGCGAGGCGCTCGTGCGCACGCTGCAGACGGCCGGGCGGACGGTGATCTTCAGCTCGCTGACCGTCGCCGCCGCGATGCTGTCGCTGCTCGTCTTCCAGGCGCGCTTCCTCTACTCGATGGGGATCGCCGGCGCGATCACGGCCGTCGTCGCGGGAACCGTCGCGCTGACGGCGCTGCCCGCGCTGCTGATCGTGCTCGGCGAGCGCGTCAACGCGCTCGCCCCCGCGCGCCTGCGCCACCGCGAGGTCGTCACCGAGCGCGGCTTCTTCTTCCGGCTGTCGCTGCTCGTCATGCGCCGTCCGGTCGCGATCGCGCTGCTGACGGCGGCGGTGCTCGTCGCGGCCGGCCTGCCGTTCCTGCGCATCCAGTTCACGGGCGTGGACGCGAGCGTCCTGCCGGCCGGCTCGACGGCGAAGATCGTCGACACCGCGTTGCGCCGCGAGTTCCCGCCGGGGCCGTCGTCACCGCTGCACGTCGCCGTCACCGCGCCGCGGTCCGCGGCGCCGGCGATGAGGGACTACGCCGGCCGGCTCGCGCGGCTGGAGGGTGCCGCCAGCGTCGCTGCCCCGTCCTACGCGGGCACGGACACGTGGCGCGTCGAGGTCACGCCGGCGTCGCCGCCGCTGGACGAGCCGGCGCTCGATCTCGTCGACCGCGTGCGCGCCGGGTCCGCTCCGGGCCCCGTCGCCGTCGCCGGCGAGTCGGCGCGCTTCATCGACCAGGTGTCGAGCTTCGGCGGCCGGCTGCCGCTGGCGCTTGCGCTGCTCGCGCTGACGACGATCGTGATCCTGTTCGCGATGACGGCGTCGGTCGTGCTGCCGCTGAAGGCGCTCGTCATGAACGTGCTGGGTCTCAGCGCGGCCTTCGGCCTGCTCGTGCTCGTCTTCCAGGACGGGCGTTTGGAGTCGCTGCTGGACTTCGAGTCGCAGGGGGCGCTGGAGGTCAACCAGCCGATCGTGCTGCTGGCGATCGCGTTCGGCCTCAGCACCGACTACGGCGTCCTCCTGCTGACGCGCATCAAGGAGGCGCGCGACGCCGGCGCGCCCAACGAGCAGGCGATCGCGATCGGCATGCAGCGCACCGGCCGGATCGTGACCGCGGCGGCGGCGCTGCTGTGCGTCGCGATCGGCTCGTTCGCGACCTCGAGCGTCATCTTCGTCAAGGAGGTCGGCCTCGGCACCGCGGCGGCGGTCCTGATCGATGCGACGATCGTCCGCGCGCTGCTCGTGCCGTCGCTCATGAAGCTGCTCGGCGAGCGCAACTGGTGGGCGCCGGCGCCGCTGCGCCGGCTGCACGAGCGCCTGCGCCTGGGCGAGCGCGGTTGAGGCGGCGCGGCGGCTGGTCGAAGTCCGCAAAAGGCGCGGTGGGCGCGCCTTTTTCGAATCTCGGCGTCGCGGGCGCGGGCGCGGGCGGGGCGGCCTGCCGGGACGCCTACGCGAGCGCCAGCGCGTAGAGGCAGGCTCCCAGCACCGACGCGGCGGCGATCCGCAGGGCGTCGTCGCGGTCCCCGTCGCTGAGCTTCGCGATCGCGATGACGATCCCCGCGAGCGGCAGGGCGACGGCGACGAAGTACGCGAAGTTCGCGCGCAGGAAGTCGAGCACGGGAGCCATGGCGGGCAGGCTCGCAGATGCGAGCCCGCTCACGCGGCGGCGGGACTACGCAACGGCCAGGCGCAGGTGGCGAACCTTGCCCGCGGGACGCAGCTCGACGACGTTGCTCGGCGACGGGCGGCGCGGCGTCGGCGTGCTGCGGCCGGCGTCGTTGAACGTGTCGCGAGAGATCGGCTCGAGGCGGCGGGGGAGTTCGGTGACGATTGGCGAGTACATGGCGGAGTCCGGGGAGAGGGTGAGTGGATAGGTGCAACTCTCCCGCGCGACGCAGGTCGCGCCAATGAGACAACCCCGCCAATCGTGGTGCGGCTAACCGCCCCCTCCGCGCGTCCGCCGAGCCGCGCGCGCCGCCAAGTCCAACGGCCGGCCGGCGTCGCTAGCCCTCGGCCATCTCCAGGAACGCCTTCCAGCGGCGCGCGTCGCGCGCCGAGCGCTTCTGCTCCTCGGAGCCCTTCTCGGCCCCCGCCTGCGCCTCCTCGGCGCGGCGCAGCTTCTCCTTGAGGTCGGCGACGTCGAGCTGCTCCTTCGTGTGCGCCTCCTCGACGAGCACGAGCACGCCCTCGGCCGAGACCTGCACGTAGCCCTCGCCCTGCGCGTAGCGGACGATGTCGTCCTCGCTGCGATACAGCCGCAGCTCCGTCGGCACGAGCGTGCCGAGCAGCGGCTGGTGGCGGGCGAGGATGCCGATCGAGCCGACCTCCGTGCGCGTCGAGACCATCTCGACGTCGTCGTCGAAGACCGACCCCTCGGGCGTCAGGACCTCGACGTGAAACTGGGTCTTGGGCACCGCCTAATCGTCCTTCTTGCCGCTGGCGGCCTTGACGACGTCGTCGATCGTGCCCTTGAGGAAGAAGGCCGACTCCGGCACGTCGTCGTGCTCGCCGTCGATGATCTCCTTGAAGCCGCGGATCGACTCGGCGATCGGCACGTACTGGCCCGGGGTGCCGGTGAACTGCTCGGCGACGAAGAACGGCTGCGAGAGGAAGCGCTCGACGCGCCGCGCCCGGCCGACGATGAGCTTGTCCTCGTCGGAGAGCTCGTCGATGCCGAGGATCGCGATGATGTCCTGCAGCTCCTTGTAGCGCTGCAGGATCTCCTTGACGCGGTTGGCGACCGAGAAGTGCTCCTCGCCGAGGATGTCCGGCTTGAGGATCGTCGAGGTCGAGTCCAGCGGGTCGACCGCGGGGTAGATGCCCTTCTCGGAGATCGCCCGCGAGAGCACCGTCGTCGCGTTGAGGTGGGCGAACACCGACGCCGGCGCCGGGTCGGTGAGGTCGTCGGCCGGGACGTAGATGGCCTGCACCGAGGTCACCGAGCCCTGCCGCGTCGAGGTGATGCGCTCCTGCAGCTGGCCCATCTCGGTCTCCAGCGTGGGCTGGTAGCCGACCTGCGAGGGCATCCGGCCCAGCAGCGCCGAGACCTCGGAGCCGGCCTGGACGAACCGGAAGATGTTGTCGACGAACAGGAGCACGTCCTGGCCCTGCTCGCGGTAGTACTCGGCCATCGTCAGACCGGACAGCGCGACCCGCATGCGTGCGCCGGGCGGCTCGTTCATCTGGCCGAAGATCAGCATCGTCTTGTCGATGACGCCGGACTCCGTCATCTCGAGCCAGAGGTCGTTGCCCTCGCGGGAGCGCTCGCCCACGCCGCAGAACGCCGACAGGCCGCCGTGCTCGGAG
>JAWVGK010000216.1:0-13828 GCA_033855155.1 Solirubrobacteraceae bacterium
ACTGCCGCACGAGCGCGAGCATCCCCGCCTCGTCGGCCGACACGTGCGGGTAGACCTCGGAGTAGGTCCCCTCGAGGTAGACGTTGGCGACGATCGCCGGCCCGCCGTGGCCGGGCCCGGCGACGTAGAGCACCTGCGCGCCGGTGCGCCGGATCAGGCGGTTGAGCTGCGCGTAGACGAGGTTCAGCCCCGGCGACGTGCCCCAGTGCCCGAGCAGCCGCGGCTTGACGTGCTCGGCGAGCAGCGGCTCGCGCAGCAGCGGGTTCTCGCGCAGGTAGATCTGGGCGACCGTCAGGTAGTTGGCCGCGTCCCAGTAGGCCAGCAGCTCGTCGAGCTGCTCGTCGTCGGGCGGCATCGGTGCGGCGCTGAGGTCCGCGCTGTAGGTCGTCGTCATGGCCCCCACGCTACGCGCCGCGCGCGATCACCCGCATCCGCAGCAACGGCGGCCCGGGGCTGCGTAGATTGCCGCAACGCCCGCTCGGGCCGGCTCGTCAGAGCACGTCGCGGCGCTCGAACAGCTGCGCGCCGGCGGCCGCGAGCACGACCGCCACGAGCGTCAGCGCGACGACGTGGCTGACGTCGAGGCCGTGCTGGATCGCCGAGCCGTACCAGCGAAACGGCGACAGCGCGCGCAGCGGCTCGATCGCGCCGGCGAGCTTGCCCGCGACGTCGAGGACGTACGTCGCCGCGAGCGCGCCGGCGGCGATCGCGGTGACCGTCGCCGGGCGGTGCACGATCCCGGCGGCGAGCGTCGCCACGCCGGCGAACAGCATCGTCAGCGGCCAGACGTTCACGAGGCCGGCGGCGAGCGCCGACGCCGACATGCCCGCGCCGACGACCGTGCCGGTGATCCACGTCAGCGCCCAGATGACGGTCAGGATCGACAGCAGCACGAGCCCGGTGACGGCGAACGACGCGCCGACGAGCGTGCGCCGCGACAGCGGCAGCGCCAGCAGCGTGTCGAGGTGGCCGCGATCCTCGGCGCCGACGGTCGCGCGCACGGCGCAGCGCACGGCGAAGAACCCCAGCGCGAGCGGGATCATGAGGCTCAGCATCTCGGCGTCGACGTAGGCCTCGACGCTGTCGAGCTGCGAGATCCCGAACGCCTCCTTGAGGCCCGCCGGGTAGCTGTCGACGAGCTTCGCCGCCGAGCCCTCGATCGACGGCCACAGCGCGGTCATCAGCGCGGTCATCGCGCCCAGCGAGCCGCCCCACGTCAGCGGCGCGCGGCGGTTGTCGCGCAGGCCCTGGCGCACGAGCGCGACGAACGCGTGCGCGCGCCGCGGCGCATGTCTCGCGCTCGCCGACGTCGCATGGACCGCGGTGCTCACGCCGGCACCCCATGCCCATAGAACGTGAGGAAGAGCTCCTCGAGCGTCGGGCGCGTGACCTCGAGGTCGCGGACGCGATGGCGCGCCAGCTCCTTGATCACCGCATCCAGATCGCCGAGCACGCGGAAGCGCAGCGTCGCGTCGTCGGCGACGACGTCGTGCACGCCCGCGACCCCGTCGAGCGCCGCCGCCGTCACCGGATGCGCGAAGCGCACGGTCACGTGGCGGAAGGCGCGACCGCGCATCGCCTGCACCTCGTCGACGGCGATCAGCCGGCCGGCGCGGATGATGCCGACGCGATCGCAGATGCGCTCGACCTCGTCGAGGTCGTGCGACGACAGGAAGACCGTGCCGCCACGCTCGCGCCGCTCGCCGACGACCGTCAGGAACTCCTCCTGCATGAGCGGGTCCAGGCCCGTCGTCGGCTCGTCGAGCACGACGAGCTCGGGCTCGTGGAAGAGCGCCTGGATCAGGCCGATCTTCTGGCGGTTGCCGCGCGACAGCTCGCGCAGCGGGCGCCGCAGGTCGGCCTCGAAGCGCTCGGCGAGGAGGTCGGCGCTGCCGAGGTCCGTCATCCCGCGCACGCCGGCGAAGAATCGCAGCAGCTCGTGCCCGGTCAGGCGGTCGTCGTAGACGAACTCGCCGGGCAGGTTCCCGAGCCGGGCGCGGATCTCGCGGCTGTCGCGGCGGCTGTCGAGGCCGAGCAGCCGCGCGCTGCCGCTCGTCGGGCGCAGCAGCCCGAGCAGGGTGCGGATCGTCGTCGTCTTGCCCGCGCCGTTGGGCCCGAGGAAGCCGAAGACCTCGCCGCGGCGGACCGTGAGGTTCACGTCCTCGATGCCGCGCGAGCTGCCGTAGCGCTTGCACAGGTCGTGGGTTTCGATGACGGCCGTCGTGGCTCGATGATGACGCTCGCCGGCGGGCGGAGCAAGCGCGGGCGGCGGCGGGGCCGCGATCATCGGCGTCCCCATGCCGCCGCGCCGGCGACGTCGAGCGTCGAGACGACGCCGACCGGACGCTCGCGGTCGACGACGACGAGGTGCGACACGCGGCGCTCGTCCATCAGCCGCGCCGCCTCGTCGAGCGCCGCCGCCGGCTCGATCGCCAGCGCCGGGTGGCGGCTGATCGTCGCGGCGACCGGGTGGGCCTCGGGGTCGCGCAGCGCGCGAACGAGGTCGAGCGAGTCGATCACGCCCCAGACGAGGTGGTTGGCCGCGATGCCGCCGACGGCGACGGCGTGCACGCGATGGGTCGCCATGAGCTCGGCGACGCTCTGAAGCGGCGTCTCCGGCGCGCAGCTGATCATGCCCGGCGTCATGACGTCGGCGACCGTCGCGTTGCGAAACGCCGGCCTGATGTAGTCGCCGCGGTAGGGCTGGAAGGTCTCGGTCATCGTGGGACCGACGCTACGAGACGCCGGCGCGCCGGCCATCCGCCGAGACCACGTCCGCGCGTCCGCGAGAACTACGCACCACCCGGTGCCCGCGACGGCCGGCGCTATGGTCTCAAGGCAGATGGACGAGCCAGACCCGCAGGCCCGCGCGATCACGATCGTGCTCGCCGACGACCACGCCGTCGTCCGCCGCGGTCTCGAGCTGCTGCTCGGCGCGGAGCCGGACTTCGAGGTCGTCGCGACGGTCGGCGACGTCGAGGCCGCGGTCCGCTCGACGCGCGGCCACAAGCCCGACGTGCTCGTGCTCGACCTGAACATGCCCGGGGGATCGAGCCTCGAGGCGATCCCGAAGATCCGCGAGGCCTCGCCGGGGACGCAGATCGCCGTCCTGACGATGCAGAACGAGCCCGCGTTCGCGCGCCAGGCGCTCGGCTCCGGCGCGCTCGCCTACGTGCTCAAGGAGGCGGCCGACGACGAGCTCGTCGAGGCGGTGCGGCGCGTCGCCGCCGGCGAGACGTACCTCAACCCGCAGCTCGGCGCGCGCATGGCGGCCGAGCCGCCGCAGCCGTCGGGCCCGCCCGACGACCTCTCCGAGCGCGAGGTCGAGGTCCTGCGGATGATCGCGCTCGGCCACACGAACGCCGAGATCGCCGCGCAGCTGTACCTCTCGATCCGCACGGTCGAGAGCCACCGCGCCCACATCCAGCAGAAGCTGCGCCGCTCCTCGCGCGCCGACCTCGTGCGCTACGCGCTCGACCACGGCCTCGTCCAGATCTGACGGCGCTCAGGCGCTGGCGGCGTGCGCTGGAGGCTCGGCGTCGGCCGCGCCGAGCGTCGACAGCGCCAGCACCGCGCGCACGACCGTCCCCGGCGAAGCCGGCCTGATCTCGAGCACGCCGCCGTTCAGCGCGACGCGCTCGCGCATCCCGGCCAGCCCGAAGCCGCCGACGGCCGCACCGCGGTCGAAGCCGTGGCCGTCGTCGGATACCTCGAGCTCCAGCTCGGCCGCTCGCGCGGTCACGCGCACCGCGGCGTGCTCGGCCCGGGCGTGCTTGACGACGTTCGTCAGCGCCTCCTGGACGAGCCGGTAGACCGTCGTCTCGAGCTCCTGGCTCAGGCGCGCGCCGGCGACGTCGACGTCGCAGTCGATCGCCAACCCCTGCACGGCGCTCACGCGCGCGACGAGCGCCTCGATCGCCGGCGCGAGTCCGAGCTCGTCGAGCGCCGCGGGCCGCAGCTCGGTGATGATCGCGCGCAGGTTCTCGATCTCGCGCTCGACGTGCTCGACGCCCTCGCGCAGCAGGGCTGCGACCTCGTCGTCGCTCGTGCGCCGCAACGCCGACGAGAGGATCACGCGCAGGCCGCCGAGCCCCTGCAGCGTCTCGTCGTGCAGCTCGCGCGCCCAGCGCCGGCGCTCGGACTCGGCCGCCTGCAGCGAGTGGCGCAGCCGCTCGTGCTGGACGGTCTGCGCGAGCGCGACCGCCGTCGCGGCGCTGGCGGCGAACGCGCGCAGCGTCATCTCGTCGTCGGTGGAGAAGCCCGTCGACCGGGCGCCGCGATCGAACGCCGCGAGCACGCCGAGGCCGTGGCCGCGGTAGACGAGCGGCGCCAGCAGCGCCGTGCGCGCGTCCTCGACGCCGAGCTGCGCCGCGGAGATGCGCAGGTGCGCGTTGACGTCGTCGATGCGCTGCACGTCGTGGGACTCGAGCACCTGGCCGGTCGAGGAGCTGTCGATCGGCACGCGCGCGCCGGTGGCGCGCTGCGTCACGCCGGCGCTCGCGGCGACGACGAGGTCGGCGCCGTCGCGCAGCAGGATCACGAGGCTGCGCGCCTCGACGAGCGCGCGGCCGCGCTTGGCGATCAGCTCGAGCACGTGCTCGAGCTCCATGTCGGCGCCGACGGCGACCGCGATCGTCTGCGCGGCCTGCAGGCGGCGCGTGACCTGCTCGAGCTCGTCGCGCCGGGCGGCGACGGCGTCGTACAGGCGCGCGTTCTCGATCGCGATCCCCGCCCACGCGGCGAGGATCAGGACCGACTCCTCGTCGACGGCGTCGAACTCGCCGCCCTCCTTCTCGGTCAGGTAGAGGTTGCCCCAGGTCTCGCCGCGCACGACGACCGGCACGCCGAGGAAGCTGTCCATCGGCGGATGGCCGGGCGGAAAGCCGTAGGACTTCGGGTGCTCGCCGACGTTCGGGATCCGTAGCGGCCGCGGCTCGTCGATGAGCACGCCGAGGATCCCCCGCCCGCGCGGCAGGTCGCCGATCGTCCGGTGCGTCTCGTCGTCGATGCCGCGCGTGATGAAGCGCTCGAGCTCGCGGCGGTCGCGGTCGAGGATCCCGAGCGCGGCGTAGCGCGCGCCCGTGATCTCGCGCGCCGTCTCGAGCACCTGGTCGAGGACCGTCTCGGGATCGAGCTGCGAGAGCAGTCCGCTGCCGACCTCGATCAGACGGCGCAGCCGCTGCTCGTCGAGATGCTCCTCCATCGGGGGTGTCGTCCTTGCTGCCGGGGACCGGGAGTCTGACATCTGCGGAGAATCCGCGGTGAACGTGCGGTGGCGCGCCGATGGCAAGCGGGCGTGGCCGGCATAGGTTGCGGGGATGGCCGATGCCGCCCACGACGCCCTCTTGCTGACGGCGATCGCGGCCGGGACGGTGATGGCGACGGGCGTCGGCGCGCTGCCGGTGATCGCGCTCGGCGCGACGCGCGCGCGAGCGGCACAGGGCGTGTTGAGCGGCCTCGCCGCGGGCGTCATGGCCGTCGCCGCGATCGTCGGGCTGCTCGTACCCGCCGCGCAGCAGGGCGACGGCCCGAGCGTCGCCGCCGCCGCGATCGCCGGCGCGCTCGCGCTCGTCGCGTCGCGGCGCCTGCTGAACGTGCGCGCTCACCGCGCCGGGCGCAGCGAGGCCGGGGCGCGCTCGCTGCTGGTGATCGGCGTGCTGTTCGCCCACAGCCTGCCCGAGGGGCTGGCGATCGGCAGCGCCTACGCGTCCAACGAGGTCGGCATCGGCGCCTTCGTGATCGCCGCGATCGCGATCCAGAACGTGCCCGAGGGAACCGCGACCGCGGCGGCGATGGCGCCCGCGGGCTACGGGCGCGCCAAGCAGTTCTGGGGCGCCGTGCTGACGAGCGTCCCGCAGGTTCCGGGGGCGCTGCTGGCGTGGGTCGCCGTCGAGCAGGTCAGCGGCCTGCTGCCGGTGTCCTTCGCGCTCGCCGGCGGCGCGATGCTCGCGCTCGTCGTCGTCGACCTGCTGCCCGACGCCTGGAGGCACGCGCCGCATGCGCGCGTGCTCGCCGGCACGGCGATCGGCGCGGCGATCATGCTCGCCATCGGCGCGGCGCTCGAGGTCTGAGCGATGGACGCCGCGCTGGCGGCGGCCGTGGCGCTGGCGTTCGCCTTCGCGATCACCAACGGCCTGCACGACGCCTCCAACGCGATCGCGACGCTCGTCGCGACGCGCGCGGCGCGGCCGCGGCAGGCGCTCGTGCTGGCCGCGGTCTTCAACCTGCTCGGCCCGCTGCTCGTCGGCGCCGCGGTCGCGAGCGCGATCGGCGGGATCGTCACGATCGACTCGTCCGAGGCCGTCGCGGTGATCGGCGCCGGCCTGCTCGCGGCGGTCGCCTGGAACGTGCTGACGTGGCGGCTGGGGCTGCCGTCGAGCTCGGGCCACGCGCTCGTCGGCGGACTCGTCGGCGCGGCGCTGCTCGCCGGCGGCGCCGGCGCCGTGCGCTGGGGCGGGATGGACGGCATCCATCCGGTCGGCGTGCTCGGCGCCTGCGCCGCGCTCGCGCTGTCGCCGCCGCTGGGGGCGCTGGCCGCGTTCGTGCTCGTCCGCGCCGTGCGACGCGGGGCGCGCCGCGCGAGCCGCCGCTGGGACGAGCTCGTCAAGAGCGCGCAGTGGGCGACCTCCGCGACGCTGGCGTTCAGCCACGGCGCCAACGACGCTCAGAAGTCCGTCGGCGTGATCGCCGCGCTGCTGCTCGCCGACGGTCGCACGCAGACGTTCTCGGCGCCGCTGTGGGTGAAGATCGGCTGCGCGGCCGCGTTGACGCTCGGCACCGCCGCCGGAGGCTGGAGCATCGTGCGGACGGTCGGCAGGCGCATCTACCACCTGCACCCGGTCGACGGGCTGTGCAGCCAGGGCGCCTCCGCGGCGGTGATCCTCGGGGCGTCGTTTCTCGGCGCGCCGACGTCGACGACGCAGGTCGTCGCCTCGTCGGTCGTCGGCGTCGGCGCCGGGCGGCGGCGCTGGCACCACGTACGCTGGACCGTCGTGCGACAGATGGCGCTCGGGTGGATCGTGACGATGCCGGCGACGGCCGCGATCGGCGCGCTCACGCTGCTCGCCTGGCGGTCGGCGTCGTGATCGGCCACCGGTTCCTGATCGGCGCGCTCGCCTGGCGGTCGGCGCCGTGAGCGGCCACTGGTTTCTGCCCGAGACGCCCGACCTGCTCGGGCTGCTGCGCCGCCAGCTCGACCTGACGGTCCGCGGCATGGACGCGTTCGCCGCCTGGGCCGCGGCCGGCGGCGACGCCGAGGCATCCGCCGTCGTGCACGCGGTCGAGCACGAGGCGGACGTGGCCAAGCACGACCTGCGCAACGCGCTGCGCGACGCGTTCGTCACGCCGCTGGATCCCGAGGACCTGTTCACGCTGTCGCGCGGGATCGACTGGATCCTCAACCACGCCAAGGACGCGATCGGCGAGGCGGAGGCGATGCGATGCGATGCGAGCCCGACGCGGCGACGGCCACGATGGCCGCCCTGCTCGCCGAGTCCGTCCGCCACCTCGACGAGGGCGTGGCGCGCATCGCCGGGCGCGAAGGCGACGCCGGCGAGGCCGCTGACGCCGCCGTCAAGGCGGAGCGCAAGCTCGAGAAGGCCTACCGCGCGGCGTTGGGCGCGCTCGCCGAGCTCGACGACCTGCGCGTCGTGATCGGACGCCAGGAGCTCTACCGGCGCTGCTCGCGCATGGGAGAGACGGCCGTCGAGGTCGCCGAGCGGCTGATCTACGCCGTGCTGAAGGAGAGCTGATCGCGCGCGCGGCGGAGATTGCGCCGGGCATGCTCCACAAGTACGCCTCGATGGTCGATATAACCATTGCGATGTCCGTGAAATTCATCTTCCGGTGCCAGTTCTGCGACGCGCAGCCCGATCCCCTGACGCAGCTCAGCCTGCAGAAGGCGATGCGCGAGGTCACGTGGGGCGCCTACCAGAACGTGCTGCCGGGAAACTGGCTCATGTTCCACGCGCACGGCCTGTACGGCTCGCCGCGCTACGCGTGCTCCGACCATCGCGGCGACCTCGTGGCGCACCTGCGCGAGCACTTCGGCACGATCGGCTTCCATGTCTGGAAGCGCCCGCCCTACCCGTCGAGCCTCGCGCACTCCGACACCGATCACGCCTGGATCGCCGCCACCCGCCGCCAGGGCGGCTGGGGCTCCTAGCGCGAGCCTCTACGCCGCCGCGCGGTCGGTGTCCGCCGCCGCGAGCTCGGCGAACTCGTGGGCGAGCCGCTCGACGGCGTCCCAGTCGGTGTAGTCGTAGTCCTGCGAGGCGTCGGTCGGGTGGCCCATCCGCTTCATCAGCAGCCGCATGAGCTGGCGCGTGAAGAGGTCGTACTCGCGGTACTGCAGGCAGCCGGCGATGCGCTCGCTGCGCGTCGGCGTCCAGCCGCTCTCGTCGCAGAACTCGTCGATCGCGTGCTGCGTCGCGGCGCGCGCCTCGGGGGTGTCCTCCGCGGCCGACAGCGAGACGGAGAAGAACGCCGACGGGTGTCCGGCGACCGCGTCGCGGTGCGCCGTGACCCAGTCGAGCATCTCCCGTTGATGGCGCACCTTGTGCAGCGACGCGCCGACGACGACGAGGTCATAGCCGGCCGGGTCGAGGTCGCCGGCGCGCGCGACCTCGCGCAGGTCGACGTGGAGCCCGTCGGCGCGCATGGCGCGCGCCATGCAAGCGGCGATGCGCGAGGTGTGTCCGTGCGTGCTGGCATAGACGAGCAGCGCGCGCGCGCGGGCAGACGTGGTGGGTTCGGTCATGGGCAACAGTCAACCAGCGCCGCGGCCGCGAGACATCCGCAGATGCCGCGGATCGACGCTGCGGTGAACCACGGACGCGCGGCGGCGATGGCCGACGTACCGTCGAGGCATGGCCTCCCAACCCCCGAGCGAGATCGCCGCACCCCCCGCCCGCGCCGTCAGCGAGCACCCCGTCGTCGCCTGCTATCGCGGCTCCGACAGCGCCGACGCCGTGCAACTCGGCGCGCTGCTGGCCGCCGCGATCGGCGAGCCGCTCGTGCTCGCGCACGCCTACCGCTACGAGCCGGCGGGCCTCAGCGCCCGCGCGCTGCCCGCGCCCGGCAACGAGCGCCGCGCCGTCGCCGCCCGGTCCAACGTGCGTCGCGCGCGCAGGTTCGCGCGCGCCGACGTCGAGGTGCGCGACCGGATCGTGCCAGCGACCGGCGTCGCCGACGCGCTCGTGGCGCTGGCGCGCGAGGTCGCCGCGTGCGTCCTCGTCCTCGGTCGCGATACCGAGGGCCACGTCACGCGCTCGCTCGTCCCGCGCGCGCCGTGCCCGGTGGCGATCGCGCCGCCCCTGAGCGTGCCGCTGCCGACCGACTCGGCGTTCGGGCGCATCGGCGTCGCCTACGACGGCTCGCCGTCGGCGCAATGGGCGCTGACCGCCGCCCGCCGGCTGGCGCGCGTCACCGGCGCGCGGCTCGACGTCCTCGCGGCGGGCCCGACCTCCGAGCACGCCGCGACGTGGCTGCACATCGCGCGGCTGTCGATCGGCACGACGCTGCGCTACGAGACGCACGCGATCGCGGGCGACCCCAGCGTCGAGCTGACGCGCGCCAGCGCCGGACTCGACCTGCTCGTCTGCGGCTCGCGCGGGCGCAGCCGGCCGCTGGCGGCGATCCTCGGCAGCGTCTCGGGTCATCTCGCGGCGAATGCGCGGTGCCCGATCCTCGTCGTGCCGCCCGGCGTCGGTTACGCGGCCGAGGGGCCGCTCGGCCTCGCGACCGCGGCGGCGTAGACCGCGGTCCACTCCTGCGCGGGCGCGCCGCGATCACGGCTGCTGACGGACGCGGCGGCGCGTGTCGTGAACGATCGTCGCTGCGTCGATGATCGCCCTGCGCCGCCGTCCATGTCGGGCTCGCGCGCGCACGGCTCGGTGGTTCGCGACCTGCTGCGCGATGGTCTAGGCTGGCCCGCGTGAAGGGGCTCCTCCCACGCCGGTGGCTGCTCGCGGGCGTTGCCGTGGCGGTCATCGCGCTGGCGCTGGTCGCGCCGGCGTTCCTGCTCGGCGGAGCGCCGGTCTTCCTGCTGGTGCTCGCGCTGGCCGGCGGTTGGTTTCCCGGCGAGGACGCGATCGCGGGCCTGCGCGACCGTCGCGCTCGGCACCCTCGCCCGCGTGCGACCGTGCGGGTCGTCGCGCGACCTCGTGCCGTGTGGCGCGCGAGTCGGCTGCTGATCTGCTTCTCGCTGGCCAACCGGCCGCCCCCGCTCCTGCCTCAGGCCTGACCTCCGTTCACGGCGGACGTCGGTCGCGGCGCGCCGGCCTCGTTGGTGGCCGATCGTGCGCGACCGCTTGCGGGCACGCTCGGTCGCCCGGGACGCGTGTACGAGTGGCCGTGAGCCGGCCGGCGAGGGGCATGGCCATCCGCAGGCGCTGACGGCGGTCTCTGGGCGCTGCCGGCATCGATCGTCGGCGTCCTCGCCGTGCTCGTGCGCGGTGGACGGGCGCTCGTCGCGCACGTCGCCCGGCTGCGCCGCCGCCGGCGCGCGCCTCGTTCGTGCCGATCCCTGCTGGCCCATCGGCCACCGAGACGCGGCCGCCGCCCGGCACGGGCGCCGCACGACCGCAAGCACTTCAAGCACTCAAGGAGATCTCCGATGACCCAGTCCGACTCACCGCCCGCCGCGAAGGCGGCCCGCCGCACCGCGAAGGCTCCGCCGGCGTGGCTGCTCTGCGCGTCGATGCTCGTCTTCGCCGTGGTGACGATCGTCCTCGTCGTCACCGGTCAATAGCCGGTTTCGGAAAGCGAATCAGCATGGCAACGATCGACGCACCTCCTGACGACGTCGCGTTCGTCGGCGACCAGATCGCCGAGCAGGATCAGCGCGCCGCCCGGGACGACGATGCCGGGCGCCGTCGCGCGAAGCGCTCGCAGACGCTGCGGCCGCTGCTGTGGCGGCTGCATTTCATCGGCGGGTTCCTCGCCGGCCCGGTCGTGATCTCGCTGGCGCTGACGGGCATCCTGTTCGCGTGGTATCCGCAGGTCGACGGGTTGCGCTTCGGCGACGTCGTCAAGCCGTCGTCGGCGCAGGTGAACGTCTCGCTCGCCGATCAGGTCAGGGCCGCACAGGCCACGCATCCGGGCTGGGGCGTTCATTCCGTCGTGCCCGGGCACGCGGTGCCCGGCAGCAACGACCTCAACACCGCGGTCGTGATGGACCCGCCGGGCGGGCAGCAGGGCTTCAGCCGACCGGCCGATGCCGTCGACGTCTACGTCGATCAGGCGACCGGCCGGGTCACCGGCGACGTCACGGAGGCCGACGACTCCAACACCCTGTTTCGGGGCCTGCATTCCAACTGGCTGCTCGGCGACGGTCCGCGGCCGCTGACGGAGCTCGCGGCCGCATGGTTTCTCGTCAGCCTCATGACCGGCGTGTACCTGTGGTGGCCGGGGCTGCGCAAGCGCGGCGCCGCGGCGTTCGCGTTCAGGCGGCGGATGCGCGGCCGGCGCCAGAGCAAGGACTGGCACAACTTCATCGGCCTCGCGCTCGTCGTGCCGATGTTCTTCGTCGTCGTGACGGGGCTGACGTGGACGACGTACTCCGGCGCGCGCTATGACCAGATCAAGGCAGGCCTGTTCTCCGCACCGCAGGTCGGCGCGCCGAGCACGGCGCTGGCGAGCGCGGCGCCGGGATCGAGCGCGCTGAAGAACATCGACGTGGTGAATGCGCGGGCGAGGGAGGCCAAGCTCCCGTCGCCGGTCAGGATCACGCTGCCGGCGGACGACAGGACGGGCTGGCAGGCAACGAGCGAACGTCAGCGCTTTCCGATGAATCGCGACGCGATCGTCGTCGACGGCGCCACCGGCGCCGTGGTCGATCGCTACTTCTGGTCGAAGGAGCACTGGTTCAGCAAGCTGACCTCGGCGGGCATCGCCTTTCACCAGGGCGAGCTCTTCGGCGTGCCGCTGCAGATCTTCATGTCGCTGCTGGCGGTCGGCGTGATCGCGCTGGTCGTCTTCGGCTACAAGATGTGGTGGCAGCGCCGGCCACTGGGTGGGATGGGATCGCCGCCGCCGATCCGCGCATGGGTGCGTAACGCCCCCGTCGGCATGCTCGCCGTCGTGCTCGTGCTCGCCTGGTTGCTGCCGACGCTCGGCCTGTCGCTGCTGATCTGGCTGGTGATCGAGCGAGCGTTGCTGTGGACGCAGATCGCCCGCGGCAGGCAGAAGACTCGGGGCGCCGGCAGCCGGCTGGCGAAGTACGACGCGCCGCTGAAGCCCGGCTTCGAGGCCTACAAGGCGGTCGTCGTCGCGGTGCTCGGCCTCGCGATGGTCTTGGCGCCGCACGTCGGCGACGCGAACGAGGACCTGACGACGATCCCGAAGCTGCTGGCGTGGGCGTGGAGCACGCCGCTGGGCGTCGTGTTCCTCGCGGCCGGGCTGATCGGGATGTACGCGATGTACACGACCAGCGGCAAGCCCGGCCGCGACGACGAGGCCGTCCCGGCATGAGACGTCCGGGACTCCGCGCGTGCGCTGGCGGGCAGCCGACGATCGTGCCGTGCCCCCCGTCGGGGCGATCATGGAGAGCGGAGCACGTCATGATCAAGACCGCGCCAGGGTCCGCGGCCCCGCGATGACCGCCCGCCGGCGACCGAGGGCTCCTGCTTCGAAGCGCGTGGCGCGACGACCAGTATCCCCATGGGAGCGTTGCCGATGAGCAGCCGCAAGGAACAGCAAGAGCAGGCCCGCAGCGAGCGTCAGGCACGCGTACGGGCCGCCGCGCAGGCCGACAAGCGCCGCCGCCGGCGGCTGCAGGTCGGCGCGGTCGTCGCTGCCGCGGCGGCCGTCGTGGCTGTGCTCGTGCTCGTCAGCCAACGGGCGAAGGACGCCCCGAACGCCAGCGGCGGCGCCGCGGTCGTCGGCGTCAGCGATGCGCGCGCGATGCTGCGGGGCGTGCCGCAGAAGGGCACGAGGCTGGGCGATCCGAAGGCCGCGCTCGTGCTGACCGAGTTCGCAGACCTGCAGTGTCCGTTCTGTCGTGACTACACGCTCGACGTGCTACCGCAGATCATCGAGCGCTACGTGCGCAACGGCAAGCTGCGCCTCGAGCTGCGGCTGCGCACGTTCCTCGGCCCGGACTCCGGCGTCGCGGCCCGCGCCGCGCAGGCTGCCGCGACCCGCAACCGGATGTGGAACTTCGTCGACCTGTTCTACCGCAACCAGGGCCAGGAGAACACGGGCTACGTGACCGACGCGTTCCTGTCGAAGATCGCGATCGGGGCACGCCTACCGCCGAGCCTCGTGATCGCCGAGAACACGACGTCCCCCGCGCTGGCCCGGCCGTTGCAGCAGGCCGAGGCGCAGGCGCAGGCCGCCGGCCAGACGTCGACGCCCGCGTTCGTGATCGGTCCGAAGGCCGGTGCCGGGAAGCCGCTCGTCGCCGCGAGCTCGGACGTCGACGCCTTCACAGCGGCGATCGACGCGGAGCTGAAGCGGTGAGCGACCGCCGGCTGCGCCTGGGCGCACTGATCGTCTCGGCACTGGGAATCGGCGTCGCCGGCTACCTGACGTACGTGCACTACGCGGGCCTGCAGCCGGTGTGCGCCGGCGGCGGGCACGGTTGCGAGCGCGTGCAGTCCTCGACCTACGCCCTGCTTGGCGGGATCCCCGTCGCCTTGCTCGGCCTCGGCGCGTACGTCGCGATCGCGATGGCGCTGCTGGCGGGCGGCGAGCGGGGGCGGCTCGTGGCGGCGGCGCTGGCGATCAGCGGCTTCGGGTTCAGCGCGTACCTCACGTATCTCGAGCTCGGGGTGATCGACGCGATCTGCCAGTGGTGCGTCGCCAGCGCGGCGCTCATGACCGCGCT
>JAWVGK010000217.1:0-6469 GCA_033855155.1 Solirubrobacteraceae bacterium
ACCGAGCAGACGTTCCTGCAGGCCTACCGCCACTTCGAGCGCGCGCAGGCCGAGTCGGATGGCCGGCCGCTGCGGCCGTGGCTGATCCGCATCGCCCACAACCTCGCCGCGAACCTCTACCGCGATCGCTCGCGCCGGCCGCAGACGCCGATCGACGACACGACCGGGCTCAGCACGCTGCACACGACCGAGGACCTCGTCGAGGGCCGCGACGAGCTGGCGCGCATCATCGAGGGCATCAAGGAACTGCCGGAGGAGCGTCGTGAGGCGCTCATCATGCGCTTCGCGCTGGGCATGGACAATCGCGAGATCGCGCGTGCGATGGGCAAGACCGACGGCGCCACGAAGGTCCTGCTGCATCGCGCGATCAAGCAGCTCGAGGGGATCGTGATGCCCTCGTGACACATCCGGTGCACGGCGACTTCGAGACGATGCTGCGCCTCGCGCTGCATCCCGTCGATCCCCCGGAGTCGCTGAAGACGCGCGTCGAGTCGACGCTGCAGGAGATCACCGACGCCGCCGTCGACGAGCTCGAGTCGTGGGAGATCGGCGCCATGCGCGACCCGCGCAACTGGGCGCGCCCGCTCGTCGCCGGGGCCGTCGGCGCAACCGCCGGCACGGCGCTCGTGATCCTGCGCGTGCGCGCCCAGCGCAAGAAGCACGCGGCGGCCTCCAGCAGCCCGCTGGACCTCGTCCACCGCACCGTTCGTGCGGCCGCCGGCGAGGCGCGCAAGCTGGCCCGGCGCGACTGACCTCGCACCGGCTGATCCGAACAGATCGCCGTGTCGTAGGTTCGATCACATGGCACTCCTGCGCAAACAACCAGAACCCGGACCGACGGAGCTACGCGACCTCGCCGACGAGGACCTCATGCAGCTCGTGCGTCGCGGCGAGGCCTCTGCCTTCGAGGTCGTCTACGAGCGCCACTCGAGCGCCGCCTTCTCGCTGGCCTACCGCATGTGCGGGACGCGCTCGGCCGCCGAGGACGTCGTCCAGGAGGCGTTCTTGTCGCTGTGGCGCAGCGGTGCGCGCTACGACCGTGCCCGCGGCTCGGTGCGCACGTGGGTGCTGGGGATCGTCCACAACCGCGCGATCGACTCGCTGCGGCGCTCGGTCGTCCACGACCGCCGGCGCGCCAGCGACGAGGGCATCGAGGAGCGCTTCGAGTCCCGTGACCGCACCGACGTCGAGGTCGCGCGGCTCGACGAGGCGCAGGAGATCCGCCAGGCGCTGCAGACGCTGCCGATCGAGCAGTGCCGCGTGATCGAACTCGCGTACTTCGGCGGCTTCACGCAGACGGAGATCGCCTCGATGCTCGACACGCCGATCGGTACCGTCAAAGGCAGGATGCGCCTCGGCCTGGAGAAGATGCGCTCGCAGCTCGGCGGACTGCGCGAGGTCATGCCATGAGCATCCACGAGTGCCCCCGCGTCGACGACGCCGCCGGCTACGTCCTGCGCGCGCTGCCCGAGGGCGAGTGGGAGTCCTACCGCTACCACGTCGCCGAGTGCGAGGACTGCACGCAGAAGGTCGCCGAGCTGGGCTTCGTCTCGCACGCGCTGCTGAGCGCCGCGCCGCAGCTCAGCGCGCCGCCGGACATCCGCAACCGCGTGATGTCCGTCGTGCGCGCCGAGTCCGAGCTGCTGCAGGCCGCGGGCGCGACCGCCGACCGTCCGACCCCCGAGCCCGCCCGCCGCCGCGGCTTCGGCTTCGGTCGCCTCGGGCCGCTGACCGCCGGCGCGCTCGCGGCCGCGCTGCTCGTCGTCGGCCTCGGCGCCGGTGCGCTGCTGCGCGACAACCCGTCCTGCGCGACGCGCGCCGCGGGCCTCACGGTCCCGGGCTCGAAGGCCTCGCTCGAGGTCTGCGACGGCAGTGGGCGGCTCGCGCTGACCGGCATGCCCGCGCCGCCGGACGGGCGCATCTACGAGCTGTGGACCGACGATCCGAAGGATCGGCTGGGCCCGCAGCCGGCCGGCCTGTTCTCCGTGCGCAACGGCAAGGCGTCGGTCGACGTCGGCAGGCTGCGCGGCCACGCGACGGTGCTCGTGACGCACGAGCCGCTGCCCAACGGCAGCGAGGTCCCGTCGGTGCAGCCGATCGTCAAGGTCGTCGCCTGAGCCGGGTCCGGGTCGCGCCCGCCCGACGGCGAAGGCCGCCGGCGGCGACTGCTAGCGTCACCCTGTGGCCAAGGAGGCGACCGACACGACGGTGACGACCTGCTACCGCCACTCGAGCCGCGAGACGGGCGTCTCGTGCTCGAACTGCGGGCGGCCGATCTGCCCGGACTGCATGACGCCGACGCCCGTCGGGATGCGCTGCCCGGAGTGCTCGCGCCAGAAGACGAAGGTCCGCACGGCGACGACGTTGACGCAGGCGCCGCAGCTGACCTACGTGCTGATCGCGATCAACGTCATCGCGTTCGTCGCGTCCTCGACCGGTGGGCGCGGCCTCGGGACGTCCGGGCCGGTGTACGACAAGGGCGTGCTGTACGCCTCGGCGGTCGCCGACGGCGAGTGGTGGCGGATCGTGACGGCCGGCTTCCTGCACGGCGGGTTGCTGCACATCGCGTTCAACATGTACTTCCTGTACTTCATCGGCACGCTGCTGGAGCCCGCGATCGGGCGGCTGCGCTTCGGGATCATCTACTTCGTCTCGCTCGTCGGCGGGTCCTTCGGCGCGCTGCTGCTGACGTCCAATCCGAATGCCGGGACCGTCGGCGCGTCGGGGGCGGTCTTCGGGTTGATGGGCGCCGCGATCCTCGTCATGCGCGCGCGCGGGATCGATCCGATGCAGTCGGGCCTCGGCGTGACGCTGCTGCTGAACCTCGGCATCACGTTCCTGATCCCCGGCGTCTCGATCGGCGGGCACCTCGGCGGGCTGTTCGCCGGCGGCATCGTCGGCTACCTCATGTTCGAGGTCGCCGAGCGCCGGCGCGTCTCGCCGGCGCTTGTCTACGGCGCCTCGATCGTGCTCGCCGTCGCGCTGTTCGTCGGCGGCGTGGTCGTCGCGCAGTCGGCGACGCCGGCCGCGTTCTGAGTCACGCGCTGGCCGCCGGTCCTGCGCTCGAGCACCTCGTCGTAGAGCGCCTGCATGCGCTCGAGCAGCAGCGCGGGGGCGAAGCGCTCGCGCACGTCGGCGGCGGCGGCCGCCCCCAGTCGCTCGCGCAACGCGCCGTCGCCATGCAGGCGCGCGAGCGCTGCCGCCAGCGCGGCGGGATCGCGGGGCGTCACGAGCACGCCGGTCGCGCCGTCGCGCAGGATCTCCGGCAGCCCGCCGTGATCGGCGGCCACGACGCAGCAGCCGGCCGCGGCCGCCTCGAGCGCGGCGTTCGGCAGCGGGTCGGGCTGCGTCGAGGGCACGCAGACGACGTCGGCCGCGCCGTAGACGCTCTCGACGTCGCTGCGAAAGCCGCAGAAGCGCACGCGCTCCGCGACGCCGAGCCGCGCGGCGAGCGCCTGCAGCTCGCGCAGGCGGTCCTCCTCGCCCTGCCACGGATCGCCGGCGACGAGCGCGATCGCGCCGGCGGACGCGAGCGCGGGATCGGCGAGCGCGCGAATCAGCACGTCCTGGCCCTTCCACGTCGAGATGCGCCCGAGGATCGCGCACGCGAACGCGTCGTCGGGGAGCGCCAGCGCGGCGCGGGCCGTCGCTCTCGGCGCGCGCGCCGGTGCGAGCGCGAGGCCGTCGTGGACGACGAGCGCGCGCGCGTCGCCGCCGAGCTGCGCGCACGTCGCCGCCGACACGCATGGCAGCGCGTCGGCGCTGCGTAGCAGCCGCCGGTAGGCCGGCCACTGGCGCTCGAAGCCGGTGTAGATCTCGCGCAGGTGCCAGACGTGGGGGATCCGCGCGAGGCGCGCCGCGACGCTGCCGCCGAGCGTCACCGAGGTGTTCGTGTGGATCAGCGCGACGTCGCGCCGGCGCGCCAGCCGCGCGAGGCCGCCGCCGTCGCGCGCGAGCGACGCCGCGACGCCCGCGAGCCCGGCAGGCGTCATCGCCGCGCGCCGCAGCACCGACAGCGGCCGCACGAGCACCTCGACGCCGGCGTCGTGCAGGTCCTCGCGCAGCTCGCCGTCCATCGCGAGCACGACGAGCGCGCGGTAGCGCGCCGGATCCAGGCCCGTCGCGAGCAGCGCGAGCTGGCGGTCGGCGCCGTAGCGGCCCGCCGAGGAGTGCAGGTACAGGACCGTGCGGGGGGCGGGCGGGGGCGCCTTCAGGCTCAGAGCTCGACCACCAGCGCCTCGGCCGGCGCGCTCGGCACGCGGTCGGGGTGCAGGATGTGCGCCAGCAGCTCGAGGCCGTCGATCAGGCGCGGGCCGGGACGCGAGAAGTACGACGAGGCGTCGACGGCGACGACGCGCTGCGCCCCGACGGCGCGCAGCTGCTCGGCGTGCTCCTCGGCCTCGACGAGGCCGCGCGCGGCGTCGTAGCCGCACGGCATGACGACGACGACCTCTGGTGCGGCGGCGGCGACGGCCTCCCACGTCGACCGCTGCGACGGCTCGCCCGCGAGCCCGAGCGCGTCCTCGCCGCCGGCCATCTCGATCAGCTGCGGCGTCCAGTGGCCCGCGACGAAGACCGGATCGAGCCACTCGAGCGCGACGACGCGAAGGCGCGGCGCCTCGCGCACGGCCAGGCGGATGATGTCCGCGCGCCGCGCGGTGCGCGCGATGAGGTCCAGCGCCGCGTCCCTGGCGTTCGTCGCCTGTGCGATCGTGCGCACGTCGCCGAGCGTCTCGCCGTAGGTCTTCGGGTCCAGCGCGATCACGCGCGGCGGCGAGGGCAGCGTCACCGCGACGGCCTGGACCTCGTCGTGGGAGACCGCGCAGACGTGGCACAGCGCCTGTGTGACGACGAGGTCGGGCTCCAGCTCGCGCAGCAGCTCCTCGTCGAGCTCGTAGATCGCGTCGCCGGCCTCGGAGCGCTCGCGCACCGCCGCGTCGATCTGCGCCGCCGACAGGCCGGCGGGCAGGACGTCGCGCGTCACCGGCAGGATGTCGCGCGCGGCCTCGGGGTAGTCGCACTCGTGCGTGACGCCCACGATGTCATCGCCGAGCCCCAGCGCGAACAGCAGCTCGGTAGCGTGTGGGACGAGGGAGACGATCCGCACGATCGAGAGGGTATATGGCACGACTGAGCGACACGGAGATCGAGGAGCGCCTGGCCGGCGGCCGTTGGCGCCGCGACGGCGACGCGATCGTCCGCGACGTCGAGCTCGGCGACTTCGAGGCGGCGATGAGCCTCGCCAACCGGGTGGCCGGCGCGGCGAACGAGGCCAACCACCACCCCGACATCCTCGTCCACGACTACAAGCACCTGCGCCTGACGCTGTCGACGCACTCGGCCGGCGGGATCAGCGAGGACGACTTCGCGCTGGCCCGCGCGATCGACGCCCTGACGGACGGCTGACGGCGCCTGTCCGCCGCCGCGGGCACCGCGGGTGGCGCTTTTGGCAGCGCCCGTGGTGCTGATACGGTTCGCGGGCAAGCGTCAATGAACGACGATCCCCCTCGAAGTCGCGGCCGGCACTCCAGGCCCGGCCGCCTCCGGCCTTGTTGACCGCGCTGCTGCTCGGCGCGGTCGTCGTGCTGATCTTCGTCAACGGCTTCTTCGTGGCCGGCGAGTTCGCGCTCGTGCGCGCCCGCCGCGCGAAGCTCGAGGAGCTGGCCGAGCGCGGCGACCGGCGCGCCAAGCGCGTCGTGCACATGCTCGACAACCTCAGCGAGTACCTGTCGGCGTGCCAGTTCGGCATCACGCTCGCCTCGCTGGGCATCGGCTTCCTCGGCGAGCCGGCGATCGCCGAGCTCGTCCAACCGGCGTTCGGCGGCCTGTCGCACGCGGTCGCCGTGCCGATCTCGATCGCGATCGCCTACGTCTGCGTCACCGCCGGCCACATCACCGTCGGCGAGCAGGTGCCGAAGATCTACGCGATCGTCAACGCCGAGCGCGTCGCGAAGGCGATCGCGTGGCCGCTGGACGCGTTCAACTCCGTCATGCGGCCGTTCATCCACCTGCTGGAGCTCGCCTCCAACGCGCTGCTGCGGCCGCTGGGGATCCGCGCCGAGGCCGGCTGGGAGGAGGGCTCGAGCCCCGAGGAGGTGCGCGCGATCATCGCCCAGGCGCAGGCGGGCGGCCAGCTCGATCCCGGCGAGGCGGGGATGCTGACCGGCGTCTTTCACCTGCACGACCAGCAGGCGCGCCAGGTCATGACGCCGATCCCGGCCGTCGTCACGGTCGACAACTCCGAGGACGTCGGCACCGCGCTGCGGCGCGCGATCTCGACCGGTCACACGCGCCTCGTCGTGACCGAGGACCACAACGCCGACCGCGTCAAGGGCGTCGTGCACTCCAACTCGCTGGCGCGCATCCTCATGGCCGACGGGCCCGAGGCGCCGATCGAGACGGCCGTGCGGCCGGTGTCGATCGTGCCCGAGACCAAGCCGCTGGACGACCTGCTCGCCGACCTGCAGCG
>JAWVGK010000218.1:0-3304 GCA_033855155.1 Solirubrobacteraceae bacterium
CGACGAGCAGGATCCCGAAGCCGCGCACCATCGGAACCGGCGAGAACGCGAGCACCGCGAAGCCCGCCGCCGTCGCGGCCGCCGCGACCGCGACCGCGGGCGCGCCGAGCAGCGCCGCGCGGCGCACGGCGGCGCCGGCGCTGCCGTGCTCCCCGCGCTCCTCGGCGATCCGCGACTGCAGCTGGATCGCGTAGTCGACCGCGAGGCCGATCAGCACCGGCAGCACGGCGATCGACGCCATCGTCAGCGACGCGCCGACGAGCGACAGCGCGCCGAACGTCAGCGCCGCGGCGGCGAGCGCGATCGCCAGCGGCAGCAGCCGCGGCCGGCGGCGGAAGGCGAGCGCGAGCATCGCCGCCATGACGAGCAGCGCCGCGAGCAGGAGCACCCGCATCGAGCCGCTGATCGACGCCGTCAGGTCCGAGACGACGACGGGCGCGCCGGTGACGGTGTACGTCGCGCCGTTGCGCGGCTTCCACGCGGCCATCGCGACGGCGGCGCGCACCTGCTCGATCGCCGCGCTGCGCTCGCGCTCGCCGAGGCCGGCCTTCAGGCGCACCTGCACGAGCGCCGTGCGCCCCGGCCGCGCGCCCCGCGAGGGAAACAGGTAGGCGAAGCGGCGCTTCGGCGTGCCGGGCGCCTTGGTCGCGTCGAAGACGAGCGTCGAGACGAAGGCGCGGTCGTCCAGGCGCGGAATCGACACCAGGCCGTAGCGCTCCGCGAGCGTCGCGAGCTGCTCGACGAGCGCCGACTGGACCTCGCGGCGCGCCCGCGCGGCGCGCCGATCGCTTGCGTCGCGGCCGAGCCCCTGCCGCCGCGCAGCAGCGCGCGCGACCGACGCCGCGGCATCGGCCCGCGCCGCCGCGCCCGCGACGCGCCGCGCGTAGCCGGCGCGCAGCTCAAGCACGGCGGTATTGATGAACGTGCCCGGGCCGAGCACGACCTCGACCGATCGCGTGCGCGCGAGCGCCGCGCACGGCCCCCGCGCCCCGCCGGCCGGCGCCGCGCCGCGCGGGACGTTGCCGGCGATGCAGCCCTCGAGGCCGAGCAGCCGCTCGAGGTCCTGGCTGAGCAGGAGCTTGCGCAGGTCGCCGCGGACGAGCACGATGATCGCGTCGTCGCCGAAGCGCTCGCGCAGCGTCTCGGTCGCGGCGTAGGCGGGGCTGTCGCGGCCGACGAGCGTGTCGACGCCGGCGTCGGGCTTCAGGCGCAGCGCAAGCGCGAGCCCGGCTGTCGCCAGCACCGCGGCCAGCGCGAGCACGAGCGCGGGCCGGCGCGCGGCCAGCGCCGCCGCGCGGTGCAGCGCGGCGCTCACTCCATGCCGAGCGGGCCGGCGGACTCGCCGGCGAGGAACTGGCGCACGAACTCGTTGTCGGAATCGAACAGCTGCTCGGCCGGGCCGGACTCGACGATGCGGCCCTTCCAGAGCACCGAGATGTGCTCGGCGACGCGGCGGGCGGTCATGACGTCGTGCGTGATCAGCGTGAAGGCCGGGGGCGGACTGCCGCGCTTCTCGGCCTCCCCCAGCATGTCGGCGTGGATCTCCTGGATGAGCTCGCCCAGCAGGGCGGTGCGGACCGGGTCAAGGCCCGAGTCGGGCTCGTCGAAGAGCACGATGTCGGGGTCCAGCACGAGCGCGCGCGCGAAGCCGGCGCGCTTGCGCATGCCGCCGGAGAGCTCGTTGGGCATCTTGTCGTGGGCGTTCTGCAACCCGACCTCGGCGAGGCGGCGGTTGACGATCTCACCGATCTCCTCGTCGCTCTTCTCCGTGTGCTGGCGCAGCGGGAAGCAGACGTTGTCGAAGACGTTCATCGAGCCGAACAGCGCCCCGTCCTGAAACAGGACGCCGAACTTCTGGCGCATCTTGAAGAGGTCGTCGTCGGCCATGCTCGGCACCGACTCGCCGTGCACGAGCACGTCGCCCCGATCGGGGTACAGCAGCCCGACCATGTGCTTGATGCAGACCGACTTGCCGGTACCCGAGGGTCCGAGGATCATCGAGATCTTGCCCTCGGGGAGGGCGAGGTTCACGCCGCTCAGGATCTCGTTGCGGCCAAATGACTTGTGCACGTCGATGAACTCGACGGCGGACTTCGCGCCGGCCGGGCGCTGGTCGCCGGCGTGCCAGCGGTACTCGTCGTCCGCCGACCTCACGGCCGGCGGACCCGAGCGCTGAGCGTCGGCGAACACGGCATTCGATGCTACAGATGGGTCGTCTCGCGACGGTGCGCCTCACCCACCGTCGGGTTGCCACGCGACGCGCGCCGCCTCGCGCGCCGCGCCTGCCTCGGGGTGCCTCACGCTCCGTCGGGTTGCCACGCGGCTCGCGCCGCCTCGCGCGCCGCGAGCGCCTCGGCGAGCTGCGGATCGTCGGCGGACGCGCCCGCCGCTCGCAGCGCCATCACCTGCGACGCGGCCGCCATGTACGCGGCGTAGGCGTCTGCCCCCGCGGCCGCCGGCGCGGCTGGGGGCGGGGCGGCCGCCGGCTGCGGGTCGGCCGCCGCGGCGGGCTGCGCTGCCGGCGCTTCGGGCTCGGGCTGCGCGGCCGGCTCGGGTGCCGCGGGTGCGGTCCGTAGCCGGATCGTGCCGTGCCCGTGGGCTCCGCCCGCGTCGGGCGGCGCGGCCGCGGTGTCCGGCTCAGTTGCCGCGGCCGGCTCGGGCGCGGCGGCCGCCTCCGGCGGCGGCGCGGGCGCACGTGGCGCGCGGAACCTGATCGTGCCGTGGCCGGCGGTCTCAGCGGCCGGCGGCCCGTCCGCGATCGGCGATGGTGCCTCCTGCGGGTCTGCCGGCGCCTCCGGCTCCGCCACGGCCTCGGGCTGTGGCGTCGGCGGCGCCGCTGAGCGCAGCCGGATCGTGCCGTGTCCGACGGCTTCGCCGGCGGGCTGCGGCTCGGGCACGGTGGGCGTAGGCTCCGCCTGCGCCGCCGGCCCGGGCGCGGACTCCGCGGCCGCGTCGGGTACGGCCGCCGGCGGCTCCGGCACCGCCTCCGCGGCGACCTCGGGCGGCGGTGTCGCGCCGCGCAGCCGGATCGTCCCGTGCCCGACCGGCCCGCCCGCGGCAGCGCTCGGCTCCGACGCCGGAGCCTCGGGCTCCGGCACAGCCTCGGGCGCGGCAGCCGCGGGCGCGGCCTCCGCGGCCGGCTCGGGCGGCGCAGCCGCACCGCGCAGCCGGATCCTTCCGTGGCCCACCGATCCTCCTGCGCCCGGGCCAGGCTCGGAAGCCTCGGCCTGCGGCTCGGGCTCGGGCGCGGCCGGCTCCGGCGCGGCCTCCGCGACCGGCTCGGGCGGCGCGCTGGCACCGCGCA
>JAWVGK010000219.1:0-25068 GCA_033855155.1 Solirubrobacteraceae bacterium
GGCCCGAATCACCAGGTGATCCCGGTCCGCCTGTCGGAGGAGTCTCACCGACGCCTGAAGGAGTGGTGCGCGGAGCACGACTTCCCGATGGCGGTCGTCGTCCGAGGGCTGATCGACCGGTTCCTCGACAGCTGGCAGGAGCCGGCGGCGTAGCGGCGCACGCTCGCGACGCCCGCGGCGGCCGGGAGGCTCAGGGCGTCGGGCGGTGGGCTCGCACCGTCCGGTCGACGTCCTGCGCCGCGGCGACTCATCGGGCCCTGCGATAGATCAAGTCGAAGTCGAGCTCGTAGCTCGCGCCGTCCTGGGCCTTCTCCCAGCGGCCCACGATCGTGTCGCCGTCGTCTTCGAACCTCGCGGTGAAGCGCTGCGAGAACGGCTCGCCCTCGCGCCAGAGTCTCCACTCGCCGTCGCCGATGCTCATCCGGTAGACGCGGCAGACGCCGCGATCGTCGGAGTACAGCTGGTAGTACGCCCCGTTTGCCGCGTCGCAACCCATGATCGAGATCGCATTGGGCGCCTCGGGCAACTCGACGGTCGAGCGCTGCACGAGGTGCGCACGGGAGTCGTGCCACTCGATCGTGGCCCGCGCCTCGCCCGGCCACGGCTTGCCGCCCGGCGGGATCGCCTCCAGGCTCCACTCGCCGACCAGCGGTTCGAGCTCCTTCAACGCGTCCTCGGCGGTTGGCTGATGCATCGTTCTCTCCTCCTCGGTCGAGCGCGGGGCCGCGGGCGCGGCTTCGCGGCGCTCACGCATCTTTGTCAAGTGAGGTCTCCGCGCGCCGTCCTCGCATGTTCAGCACGATCAGCACGACGATCAGCAGGATCGCCGGAGCTGCGTACAACCACCACGCCGTGCCGCCGCCAGCGCCCCGTCTCGAGCCGCGCGACGGCGCACGCGCGGGCGGCTGCGAGCCGGGGTGCAGCGCGGCGGTGCCGCGGTAGGGACGTTGGCCCGCCTCGGACTCGTCGATCACGGGCGTGGGAACGCCGTGGCCGTCCTCCTTCGCCAACCGCGACACGGCGGTCAAAGCCTGGCGCGCGAGCGCCTCGCCGTCGGCCGCGACCGGCCCGAGGCCCGCGAGCGCGCTGTTGACGCGGTCGCCGAGCTGCCGCCCCCCGAAGCCCTGCGGCGTGACGACGAGCAGGCGCGACGCGCGGATCTCGCCGGCGAGCAGGTCCGCGTACTGCTGGGGGTTCGTGAACAGGCTGCCGACCGCGCCGAGGTCGGCGGGCGCGGCGATGATCGCGACCTTGATCGGCCAGCGCGCCCTGCGCGTGCGACCGGCCAGCGCGAGCAGCGCGCGGGCGACGCCGTCGGGCGTCGGCGAGGAGTAGGGGAAGAACACGTCCTGCTGCATGAGCACGTCGCTGGCCGGGTCGCCGTCGGCGGCCGCCGGCGCCGGGAACGCCAGCACGACGGCGGCGAAGATCGCGATGACCAGCCGGCGCCTCACAGGCCCGGCGGGAAGCGGTAGCGAGCATGGGGTGCGATCGGCGGACCGACCTGCAGCACCACCTGCGCGTGCGCCGTCAGCGCGATCGCGCGCGGATCGCCCCGCCGGTCGCGGCCGCCGACCGCGGCGCGCACGCGGCCCGAGAACGCCGCGAGGTGCCGGCGGCCGAGCGGTTGACCCCACAGGGCGAACAGGTCGCCGACGGTGGCGCGCGTGCCGGGGACGATCTCGACGATCCCGGTCGGCTCGCGCGTGCGCAGCGGATAGCTGCAGCGCCCGCCGTCCACATAGGCGCCGTCGCGCAGGCGTGGCGGCGCGATGCCGATTCCGGCGGGGACGATCACCGCGCGGCCGCGCGCGAACAGCTCGACGTGCGCGCCGAAGCGTCCGCTCGCCGCGGCACCACACGCCAGACGGCCGACCGATCGCCCCGCGCGCGTCGCCGCCGAGAGCGATGGCGGGCGAAACGCCGGACCCGAGCCGATCGGGACGGCGACGATCGACGGATCGCGCTGGCCGCAGCCCGCGACGGACCACAGGCCGGCGACGCTCCACCAGAACAGGACGGCGCCAGGGCGCATCGGCGCGATCCTACGGGGCCGGCGACGGCCGGGTCTTCGGCTGATCCGGGCGTGCCGCCGCCGGGCGTCGGGTCAGGCGTGCGTTCCGGGCCTGCCCGTGGAACGCACGCCGAGCGTCGGGTCAGGCGTGCGTTCCGGGCCTGCCCGTGGAACGCACGTGGGGCGTCGGGTCAGGCGTGCGTTCCGGGCCTGCCCCTGGAACGCACGCGGGCGTCAGGTCAGGCGCTCGCCCAGCCAGACCCGCGCGGTACAGAGCGTGGCGGCGGGGCTCGCCTTCGTCGGCGTCGATCTGTCACGACAAGGACTCGCAGTTCTGCGCGAGCGCTGCTTTCCTCCATGGCATGACCAACGTGACGACGCAGACCACAGCACCCCAGACGAGCGCCGCCCACGCCTTCGGCGCCCCGTCGGCGAGCGAGCCGCTCGCGCCGCTGACCATCGAGCGCCGCGGTGTCGGCCCTCGAGACGTCCTGATCGACATCGAGTTCTGCGGCATCTGCCACTCCGACATCCACCATTGCCGCGGCGAGTGGGGCGAGGTGCCGTATCCCGCCGTACCCGGTCACGAGATCGCGGGCATCGTTCGCGAGGTCGGCGCGGAGGTGACCAAGCACGCGGTCGGCGACCGCGTCGGGGTCGGCTGCATGGTCAACTCGTGCCGCGAGTGCGAGAACTGCGCGAAGGGCCAGGAGCAGTACTGCCTGCCCGGCAACACGCAGACCTACGGCTCGGTCGACCGCGACGGCACGGTGACCAACGGCGGGTACTCGACGCACGTCGTCGTCGACGAGGACTTCGTCGTGCACATCCCCGACGCCCTCCGGCTCGACGTCGCCGCGCCGCTGCTGTGCGCGGGCATCACCACGTACTCGCCGCTGCGCCACTGGGGCGCGGGGCCGGGCAAGCAGGTCGCCGTCGTGGGCCTCGGCGGTCTCGGCCACATGGCGGTGCAGATCGCGCACGCCATGGGCGCGGAGGTGACGGTCCTCTCGCAGTCGCTGCGCAAGCAGGACGACGGCCTGCGACTCGGCGCCGGCGCCTACCACGCGACAGGCGACTCCGAGACGTTCAAGAAGCTCGCCGGCCGCTTCGACCTGATCATCAACACCGTCAGCGCCGCGATCGACATCACGTCGTTCGTTCGGCTGCTCAGGACGGACGGCGCGCTCGTCAACGTCGGCGCCCCGCCCGACCCGCTCACCCTCGAGGTCTTCCCGCTGCTGCTGCAGCGCCGGTCCTTCGCGGGCTCGGGGATCGGCTCGATCGGCGAGACGCAGGAGATGCTCGACTTCTGTGCCGAGCACGGCATCGCCGCCGAGATCGAGGTGATCGCAGCAGGCCAGATCAACGAGGCGTGGGAGCGCGTGCTCGCCTCCGACGTCCGCTACCGCTTCGTCATCGACACCGCGACCCTCGGGGCATAGCGCGAGGAGCGCCGCAACACACCGGGGCCGTCGTGCTGGCCGGCCACCTGGACATCTCGCTCGCCTAACCGGCCAGCACGGCGGCGGCGTCTGCCGTACGGGGGTCGCTCGGCCGATGGGCACGTATGCCGACGTGCCGCCGCCCGACGATCGCCCAGCATCGCCGGCGGGCAGCGCTAACGCTGGTCGCCGCCGTGGCCGTCTGCGCCGGCGTCGTCCAGTCAGCGGCCGCCGCGACGCGCACCGCGGGCCGAACGGTGATCTCGTCGACGTCCTACACCGGGCAGCAGAACGTCCTGTCCGCGACGCAGGTCCGCACGGGCTCGGTCGCGGGGACGCTGAGCAGCATCAGCGTCTTCGTCCGTGGCATGCACGCGGCTCCGCTGAACCACATGCAGGTCGCCGTCTACGCGGATGACGGCGCCGGTGCACCGGGAAGCCGGATCGCGCAGGGCACCACCAACACGTTGCAGCCGAACGGGTGGAACGCGTTCGCGATGCCCGCCGCGGGCGTCGCCGCCAACACGAACTACTGGCTGGCCTTCAACGTCGACGGCAGTGCTACGCAGGTATCGATCGGCGCGGTGAGCGGCGGTCGAGCGGCCTGGCGCTACCCGCTGTCGTTCGGCACATGGCCGGCGTCGTATGGCACCCCGAGCCGTCCGATCGAGGCCAGGCAGTACTCGATCTTCATGACGTACTCCGACACGGACGTCGCGCCCACGCCGGCTCCGCCGCCGGCCCCGCCTCCGCCGCCGCCGCCCCTGCCTCCGCCGCCCCCGCCCCTGCCTCCGCCCGCCGGCGGCACCTCCGGCTGCGGCCTGCCGGTGACGCCCGGCACGACGAGCCAGACCCTGATGGTCAACGGTGTCGCGCGCACGTACCTGATGGTCGCTCCGTCGAGCCTCGTTGCGACCACTCCGGCGCCGGTCGTGCTGGGCCTGCATGGCGGCAACGACACCGCCGAGCGGGCCAACGCCACCATGGGTCTGACGAGCGGCGACGCGGTGCTGTACGTCTATCCGCAGGCGGGCCCGTTCAGCGACGCGTGGGCCGGCTGGGACGTCGATCCTGCCGGCGCGGACTTCGTCTTCGTCGACGCGCTGCTCGACGAGCTCAAGGCCAAGCACTGCGTCGACGCCGGCCGGATCTTCGCGGCCGGTGGATCCAACGGCGCGTTCTTCGCCAACTCGCTGCTGTGCAATCGCCCGAAGTCCTTCAAGGCCGCCGCATCCGTGGCGGGCGGCGGACCGCAGAACAACTGCTCGGAGGCTCGGGCGTTCCTGGGCATCCACGGCACCGCGGACGCGCCCGTACCGATCAGCACCGGCAGGCAGAGTCGCGACTACTGGCTCGCGGCGAACCAGCGTACGGGCGCGGCTCCCGTGGCCGTCTCGCCGTCACCCTGCGTCTCCTATCCGACCCGGCTGCAGCCCGTCGTATGGTGCGAGCACAGCGGTGGACACATCTGGCCGACCTGGGCCGGCGCCGCCATTCGCAGCTTCTTCCTCGGCCTGCAGTAAGCAGGGCGCCGCGTCCGCAGACGACCGGTGTGCGGGCGCCGCTCAGGGCAGGGAGCCCAACGGCGCGAGCGCTTCGACCGTCGCAGCGGGGTCGGTGCTGCGCCGCCTTCGAGCGCAGCCGCAAGTGCGGGCGTCTCGGTGATCGAGTGTCGGGGATGGGGCGTCGGCACGGCGCGAATGTAGCCCCGTACAGCACCGTTCTCCTCGTCATCCAGAAGGGACGCGCCGCGGCACGCAGGGGTGCGAGCGACCGCGGCGACACGTACGCTTCTCTGGCGCCTTCCGACCACGTCCGATGTGAGGGCACGCGTCGAAGGGCCGGAAGGTTGATGACACGACGTGCCGGGCGACCGGGACGCCATCGATTGCTCGCGCTCGATGGAGCCCGTGGCTGTCTGCGTTCGCGCGGATGGTGAGTGGATGCTCGTCCACCGCTGCAACGGCTGTGACGTGGTGCACCTCAACCGCATCGCGGGCGACGACAATCCGCTTGCGCTGATGCATCTCGCGGTGCGTCCGCTCGCGCAGCCCCCATTCCCGTTGGAGTGGTTGATCTGCTCACAGGCTCACCGACAACAGCCCGCCCGCGCGGACGCCGAGTAGGCAACGGCGACCGGGGCGAGTCGTGGCGGACGTGGCGCAGCGGCAAGGGCGGGAGCTCGATGACCGCCGCACGCGCAAGCGGCACGCCCCGGTTGAGGTTTTCGCTGCTCGGGCGGAAGATGGCGTGCGATGACCCGTTCCGCGCCGGGGGCGCCACCGCCGCCCGACGACGCCCAACCCAAGACACGCGGTGGTTCGTGGGCACGTGCGGGACGGAGCATCGTCGGGTTCTTCGACGGAGTCACCAAGGTGGCGGCAGCAATCGCGGCCGTGCTTGCCGTCGGGCTCACCATCTGGGGCGTGCACTCTGGATCCGAGCAGCCGACGACGGGGACGCGGCCGGACCCCGGGTCCCCCGAACAGCCGTTGGCGTACCGCAAGGCGATCGGGGACATCTGCGTCACCTTGAATCGCGACGGACGAGCGATTGCGAAGATCGATCGAGAGCTTCTCACCGAGATCCGTCGCGCGCGCGGGCTTCGGGCAGTGAAAGGCGTGCTGCTCGAAGGCCAGAACAGCATCAACAGCAGCTCTGGCGCGGCCCTCGCGCAGCTGGAGGGCCTCGACGTCCCGCCCGCGCTGAAGGCCCGCCACGACCAGACGGTGAACGCATGGAAGCGCAACCTGCAGCGGCTCGAGAGCTACGCACAGCGCTTCGACGCTGCCCAGGATCTCGAACAGAGCCGCGCCGCGTTCCAGTACCTCTCGCGGCTGCGACCGCGGTTGCGCGGGGATGCCGTGACGGTCAACGCCGGCCTGCGCTCCCTGGGCGCAGGACGATGCCGGCGCGAGCGACCCCCGTCCACGCGTCCCCTGCGTCTGCCGAGGCTCGGAGTGGACATACGACCGGAGGCGGTGACGCCGTACGTCGCCGCCCCGCCCCCGTGAGTCGCGGGAGTGCCGGGGTCGGCTGTGCTAGCGCCGCTCGGCGGGCTTGACGCCCACGAGCAGGGCCATCTCGAGCCACTTCCAGTAGCAGTCGACGTCGTCGAAGCCGTGCTCGCGCAGCCAGCGCAGCTGCGTCTGCACGTCGAGCAGGCGGTCCGACGGATCCTCGTGCTCGAGCGGCTCGTCGATCGCCGCGAAGAACGCCAGGTGCAGGCGCTGCGTCGGCGATGCCACGTGCTCGAAGTTCGCGAACACGCCACCGGGCTCGAGCAGCTCGAAGACCTCGCCATACAGCGAGCGCTTGCGCTCGTGCTCGAGATGGTGGATCGCCATCGACGACACGACGACGTCGAAGCGCCCGAGCGCGGGCAGCGTCCGGGCGAGGTCGTGCTCGACGAGCTCGACGCGCTCGTCGCCCGCGAAGCGCCGGCGCGCCGCCTCGAGCATGAGCTCGGAGAAGTCCAGGCCGACGCCGAGCACCCCCGGACGGTCGGCCCGCAGCAGGGCGAGCAGGCGACCGTCGCCCGTCCCGAGGTCGAGGATCCGGCGGGCATCGCGCGGCACCTGCTCCGACAGGACGCCCTCGCCCTCCGCCCGGTGCGGCACGGCGTCCGCCAGGGCGAGGTAGCGGTTGGCGTGCTCAGCGTCTGTCCATTCCTCGGACGCCATGCCCGCATCCTCGCACGCGCGCGCGAGCGGTGAGAGACTGCGGCGCATGACGCACGGCGACGTCGAGCTGCTGCGCCGCGCGTGGGACGCGTTCGCTCGCGGCGACGTCGAGGCCGTCGCGCAAGCGCTCGACCCGCAGGTGCGCTGGTACGCGGCCGGCGACCCGGCCGGCGAGGGCTCCTGCCGGGACCGCGATCAGGCCGTCGCGTTCATCCGGCGCGCGCTCGCCGAGGGGCTGACCGCCGAGCTGCTGGACGTCCGCGACGCCGGCGAGCGCCTCGTCGCCGTCATGCACACGCACGCGCCGGCGGCATGGGGGCGCGGGCCCGACCCGCACGGCGAGCTCGTCACCGTCCGCGACGCCCGGATCGTGGAGATGGTCATCTACCCGACCGTCGAGGCCGCACTCACAGCCGCCGGCCTAGCCGCCGATCACGACGCCGTGATCGAGAGCACCGGCGGCAGGTGCTCGGCGACGCTGAACCAGCTCGCGCCGGCGTCGCCGGAGCCGTAGACGTCGCCCGACGTCGCACCGAAGTACAGCTCGAGCGACGGCCCCTCCGACCGCGTCGTGAACGCCAGGCGCAGCACCGTGAGGTACGCGTCGCGCGCCGGCAGGCCGTCGCCGCGCGGCGTCCAGCTCGCACCCGCGTCGCGCGTCTCCCAGACCTGCACGCGACCGCCGGCGGTGACGCGATCGGTGTCGGCGGTCAGCGGGATGACGTACGCGCTGTCGGGGTCGGCGGGATCGACCGCCAGCGGGAAGGCGAAGTCCGACGGCAGCCCCGCGGCGATGTCCGTCCACGACTCGCCGGCGTCGTCGGAGCGGTAGACGCCGCCGTGGAACTGCATGAAGATCCGCTCCGGCCGCCGCGGCGCGCGCTCGAGGTGGTGCACGCACAGGTCGGTCGTCTCCTCGCTCGCCTCCTCGGGCACGTAGTTCGCCGTCAGGCCCTTGTTGGCGCGCCGCCACGTCGTGCCGCGGTCGTCGGTCAGCCACACGCCGGCCGCCGAGATCGCCACCGCGAGGCGGTCGGGGTCGCCCGGCCAGGGCACGATCGAGTGCAGGCACAGCCCGCCGCCGCCCGCCTGCCAGGACTCGCGCGTGGGATGGTCCCACAGCCCGCGGTTGATCTGCCAGCTCTCGCCGCCGTCGTGGCTCTCGAACAGCACGCCGGGGTCACCGCCGGCGTACAGCGAGCGCTCGTCCTCGGCCGCGACGAGGAGCCACACGCGCGTGAGCGCCGCGTCGCCGCCCGGCGGCAGCGCGACGCCGTCGGCCTGCTGCCAGTCGCCCGCGGGATCGTCGCCGAACCAGATCTTCGGCCCGTGGAAGGCCGACGTCACGGATGCCACGAGGCGCCCGCTGCGCGTGTCGCGCAGCGCGTACTCGACGGACTCGCCGGCGAACGCCCGCGCGCGGACCTCGAACGCGCCGCCGGGCTCACCGTCGAGCACGAACAGCCCCTTGCGCGTCGCCACGAGAAGCTCGGTCATCGGATCTCCTGATCGGGTGCGCAACCGATCCTAGCTGCACCCGATCAGCGCAGCCGGTCGGCGACGATCTTCGCGGCGATCGCCGTTCCCGACACGTTGAGGTGAATGCCGTCGGCGGTGCGCACGCGCACGTCGCGACCGCGGTAGCGGATCGCCTCGGTGAAGCCGAACGGGCTGAAGACGAGATCCATGCGCGGCACGGTGACTCCCGCGAGGCCCGTGCCGGCGCGCACGATCGCGGCGTTCACCGCGTCGGTGAGGACGGTGCGCGCGTCGGCCCTGGGCAGCGGCAGCGTCATCCAGATCACGCGCCCGCGGCCGTGGCGCAGGTAGCGGCGCATCATCGCGCGCACGCGCGCGGCGTACGCCGCGATCCACGGCTCGCCGCAGCACGCGACCGCTCCGGCGGCGGTCGGCAGGTCGAAGCCCTCGTTGACGCCGAGCGAGACGACCGTGACGCGCGGGCGGTAGCGCGCGACCTGCGCGTCGGCGATCGCCTGCCAGTCGGACTTGCTGATGCCGGTCCCGGGGCGGACGTCGCTGCGAACGGTCGCGGCGTCCTCGAGCTCGTCGGCGAGGAAGCTGTCGATGCCCTGCATCGTGGAGTCGCCGGTCGCGAGCAGGACCGGGGGCGGGGCGCTGGCGCGGCCGACGCCGACCGTGACCGTGCGGTGCAGGCGATGCGCGCCGACGCGCAGCTCGACGAGCCAGCGCCCGGACGCGCGCGCGCGAAAGCGGCGCGTCGCGAGGGCGACCGCGCGGGCCAGGCGCGCGTGCCGGCAGACGCGGTCGCCGTGCGGCGGCGAGATGCACATCAGCGGCGCGATGCCGCCGAGCCCCCAGCGGTCGACGATCCGCACGCGACCGATCGCGCCGGCGGCGACGCGGCGCGGCACGCGGATCTCGAAGCGGCTCGCGCAGGAGCCGGTGCGCACGGCGTAGGCGCCGGCGACGCGGGTGCCGTCGGGTAGCACGGCGCGGGCGCGGAAGTCGCGCGACGGGCGGTCGCAGTCCCACGGCGCCGCGTCGTGCAGGACGCCGCCCTCGTCGGGCGAGCTCGCCAGCTCGCCGAGCGCCACGAGGCGCCGGTCGACGCACTCGAAGAACTCGACGCGCGCGCCTTGGGCGCCGAAGAAGACGAGGCTGATGACGCCCGGCTGCGTCGCGTCGGCGGCGAGGAAGTTCGTGATCGGCCCGACGTCGCAGCCGGCCGTCGAGGTCGCCGCCGCGGGTGCCGGTGCGGGCGCGGCGAGCAGCAGCCCCGCGAGCAGCGCGAGCAGCAGGCGTGGCGCAGCGGCGATCGGCATGCCCGCAGTATCGGCGCGACCGCCGATCGGCTGCAGTCCCAGGCTGGTCATCTCGATCTCATTTCCATCTCATCAAGCGATGTCACTCTGACCACCGAGCAGCCGGTCATGGCACGCAAGGAGCACGAGTGATGAAGACCCGCAAGAACATCCGCCTCGTCATCGCGCTGGTCGGCATCGTCCTGCTGGCCGGCGCCGGCTGGGTCGCCGCTCGTCAGATCAAGTCGCCGGCGCAGATCGCCGCGGACACCGCCGCGCCGCAGCCGTCGCTCGTCACCGCGCAGGTGGAGCGGCGCTCGCTGTCGACCGAGGTCATCGTGCGCGGCACCGGGCGCTATGGCAAGCCGCAGGCGATCAGCCTGCCGACGTCCTCGCTGAAGACGAGCACGCAGGTCGTCTCGCGCGTACCCAAGCCCGACACGGTCCTGCACGAGCGCTCGATCGCGCTGACGGTCTCCGGGCGCCCGGTCTTCGTGCTGCAGGGCGCGACGCCGATGCATCGCGACATCGGCCCCGGCGACAGCGGCGAGGACGTTCGCCAGCTCGAGCGCGCGCTGTCGCGATTCGGCTACGGCCCGGGGGCGGTCGACGGCCTCTACGACAAGTCGACCGCGGCTGCGGTCGCGCGCATGTACCACGCCAGCGACGCCGCGCCCTTCGGCCTCACCGAGGCGCAGACCGACAAGCTCAACACCGCCGCCGCCGCGGTCGCCACGGCGACCGACTTCCTGCTGCAGCAGCGGCTTGCGCTGCGCACGGCCAAGCGCGGCGCGACGCGGGGCGAGGTCAACCAGGCACAACTCGACGCTGCCGCCGTGGCCGAGCAGATCCCGCCGGCGCGGGCAGCCATCGCCGCCTCGCGCGCGAAGGTCGCCGAGGCACAGGATCTCGCCTCGATCGCCCAGCGCCAGGAGGCCGAGGGCGACGGCGCCGCGCGGCGCGACGTCGCCGCCGCGCAGGTCGACGTGGCGGCGAAGCAGTCCGCGCTCAACGAGGTGGTCGTCGCGCAGGCCGAGGCGCAGCGCGCGCTCGACGCCCTGCCGGCGGACGCACCGCCTACCGACGTCGAGGCCGCGCGCTCCAACGTGCGCGTCGCCGCGGCGAAGATCCCGAACCTGTCGACCGAGCTCGACGCGGCTCGCGCGACCCAGCAGGCGGCGCAGCTCGCGTTGGCCCAGTCCAGCAGCAAGGCCCGCGACGATGGCCGCAAGGCGGTGCGCGACCTCGCCGCCGCGCGGTCGGAGCTGCGCGAGGGGCAGCGCACCCTCACCACGCTGACCAACAAGCGGCGGCTCGCGCTGGCGCGGGTGCGGATCCTGCGGGCGCCGGTCAGCACGAGCGTCGAGCGCGACATCGTCGCGGCGGCCTCGCGCGAGGAGGCTCGCGCCAGGGCGGAGCTCGCCCGCCTGGCGTCGCGCAGCGGCGTGCAGGTGCCGGCCGACGAGATCCTCTTCTTCGCCAACACCCCGGTCCGCGTCGACACGGTCACGGCGACGCGCGGCAGCCAGGTCTCCGGCGACCTGCTGACCGTCAGCAACACGACCCTGGCGATCGACTCCGGGCTCTCGCCGCAGGACGTCAAGCTCGTGAAGCCCGGCCAGCGCGTCCACATCGAGGACGCCGAGACCGGCATCGACCTGCGCGGCCGCGTCACGCGGGTAGCCGACCGTCCCGGCACGAACCCGCAGCTCTCCGATCCGACGAAGACGGCGTTCGAGGTCACGCCCGAAGGCGCGGACAAGCGGCTCGTCAACACCTCCGTGCGGCTCACGATCGCGATCAAGAGCACGAAGGGCAAGGTCCTCACGGTGCCGCTGAACGCGCTGTCCGTCGCAGCCAACGGCAAGTCGCGGGTGCAGGTGGACGCCGGTGGCGGCGTGACGCGCGTGGTGCTCGTCAACCCGGGTCTCGCCGCCGAGGGCAACGTCGAGGTCGAGCCCCTGCGAGCCGGTGCCCTGAAGGCGGGCGACCGCGTCGTCATCGGAACGGGCTCGCCGACGGCCGCGACGCGCGCGCCGACCGGCTCGAGCGTCCCGGCGACGCCTCCCGGCGTCAGCACGACCCCCAGCGCCGGCGAGCAGCCGTCGGGCTCGGGCTCGGGCAGCGCACCGGCCGCGACGACGCCGGCGAGCCCGACGACGACGACTCCCGCGGCGGGCGCCGCTCCGAGCGACACGACCGGCGCGACCGGCGGTGGGGCGGGTGGGACGCGTGGGCCCTGATCCGGCCCCGAGACCCGGCCCGCGCCGCGGCCTCGGAGTCCTCGACGCGCCGGTCGTCGAGCTGCGCCAGGTCAGCCGCACGTACGGCTCGGACCCGCCGGTGCACGCGCTGCGCGGCGTCGACCTCACCGTCCAGCGCGGCGACGCGATCGCGATCGTCGGCCCATCGGGATCGGGCAAGTCGACGCTGCTGAACGTGCTCGGGTGCCTCGACCGGCCCACGGCCGGGACCTATCTGATCGAGGGCACCGACACCGCCACGCTCGGCGAAGGCGAGCTGGCGGCGCTGCGCGGGCGGCTGATCGGCTTCGTCTTCCAGACGTTCAACCTGTTGGCACATCGCACGGTGCTCGAGAACGTCATGCTCGCCGAGGTCTACCTCGGCCGCTCGCGCGAGGGGCGCAGGGAGCGCGCGATGGCGGCGCTCGAGCGCGTCGGCATCGAGCAGCGCGCCGACTTCCTGCCCGTCAAGCTCTCCGGCGGCCAGCAGCAGCGCGTCGCGATCGCCCGCGCGCTGATGGGGTCGCCGAGCCTGCTGCTGTGCGACGAGCCGACCGGCAACCTCGACTCGGTCAACACCGCCACGGCGCTGGCGCTGTTTCAGGAGCTCGTCGACGACGGGATGACGATGCTGCTGATCACGCACGACGACGACGTCGCCGCGCGCATGCCGCGCCGCACGAGCATCATCGACGGGCAGCTCACGGAGCAGACGTGATGCGGCTTCCGGGTCGTCGGCCATCGCCCGATCGCGGCGCGCGGCGCCGGCCGCCGCGCCTGCCCGCACGCCGCCGCGCCGCGAGCCCCGAGGCGCATCCGCGACCGAAGATGCCGCTGCGCGACCTGCTCAACGAGTCCGTCGCCGGGCTGATCGCCCGTCCCGCGCGCGTCGCGCTGACGGTTCTCGGCACGGTCGTCGGCGTCGCCGCGCTCGTCGCGACGCTCGGCCTGTCGAAGACCGCGTCCAATCAGATCGTCGGGCACTTCGACGAGGTCGCGTCGACGGACATCGTCGTCTCGCCGGCCCGCCGCGGCGCGCGAACCGCGTCGAGCGTCCTGCCGTTTCGCGTCGAGGATCGGCTGCAGCGCCTCAACGGCGTCGTCGCCGCCGGCAGCCTGTCGGACGTCAACGTCGGTCGCGACCTCGCCAGCTCGGTGCCGGTCAACGACCCGGTCAAGCGCACGCAGTTCCAGCTGCCGGTCAAGGCGGCCTCTCCGGGCCTGTGGCGGGCGGTGCGCGCGCACCTCGCGACGGGCCGGTTCCCCGATGCGGGGCACTCGGCGCGCGCGGACCGCGTCGTCGTCCTCGGTCCGAACGCCGCGCGCCAGCTGAACATCTCCCGCGTCGACCAGCAGCCGGCCGTCTTCCTCGGCGATCGCCTGTACCTCGTGATCGGCATCCTCGACCACGTCGAGCGCCAGCCGTCCCTGCTCGGCGCGATGATCATCCCCGAGGGCACGGCCGCGGTCGAGTACGGCCTGGCGGCGCCCGCGCTCGCGCAGATCGAGACGCGCGTCGGCGCGGTCGAGCTGATCGCGCGCCAGGCGCCGCTCGTGCTCAGCCCGACGCAGTCGGCGCAGCTGAAGGTCTCCGCGCCGCCGAACCCGCGCGAGCTCAAGGGCGCCATCCGCAACGACCTCGACACGCTCTTCGTCCTGCTCGGCGGCGTCTCGCTGCTCGTCGGCGCGATCGGGATCGCGAACGTCACGCTCGTCTCGGTGCTCGAGCGCGTGGGGGAGATCGGCCTGCGCCGCGCGCTGGGGGCGGCGCGCCGCCACGTCGCCGCGCAGTTCCTCGTCGAGAGCAGCGCGATGGGCGCGCTCGGCGGGATCATCGGTGCGAGCCTCGGCGTGCTCGTCGTCGTCGGGATCTCCGCGACGAAGACGTGGACGCCCGTCCTGGACCCGACGATCCCGCTCGCGGCACCGCTGCTGGGAGCCGTGATCGGCCTCGTGTCGGGCACCTATCCCGCGCTGCGCGCGGCACGAATGGAACCCGTCGACGCCCTGCGAGCAGGCACATGACGCGGCAGACAATCAGAGCGAACGAAAGGGTCTGAACTCATGACGGACACGCATCATGCACGGCGCCGGCGCGCCGCGATCGCCGCGATCGCCTGCCTGCCACTCCTGGCCGGCTGCGGCGGATCGAGCAAGGACACGCCGGCGGCGTCGACGCCGGCAGCCAGCAGCGGCGGCACGATCGAGGATCAGCTCGGGTTCACGCGCAAGGGCGTGGCCGCCGCGTCGGCCAAGGTCGAGAACGAGATCGCCGCGTGCATGAAGTCCGAGGGCTTCGACTACGTCCCGAGCGACCCGGTCGCCCAGCAGGCCGCCCTGACCGGCAAGGCGAACATGAGCGACGAGGAGTACGAGAAGCAGTTCGGCTACGGCATCACGACGCTGTACGGCCGCGCTTCGGCGCAGACCGACCCCAACGAGACGATCCGCGCAGGCCTCGCGGAGGCCGATCGCGCCGCGTACGATCGCGCGCTCTCCGGCGGCAAGCCCGACCAGACGTTCGCCCTCGCCGTCGACACCGGCGACTTCAGCGAGCTCGGCGGCTGCACGAAGAAGGCGACCGACGACGCGTTCGGCGGCAGCCAGCTGTTGCAGACGCTGCAGCGCAAGCTCGACGAGCTCGACGACTCGATCGCCGCCGACCAGCGCATGGTTCGCGCGCAGGACGCGTGGCGCCAGTGCATGAAGTCCGCGACGGGCGAGGAGTACGAAGACGCCGAGTCGATCGAGGACGCGATCAAGCAACGCTTCGAGGCGATCGTGGGCAGCGTCGTGCCGCCGGGTCAGGTCGCGCCCCCGGGCACGAACGTCGACGCGGCCGCGCTGCGCAAGCTGCAGCAGGACGAGCTCGACCTCTTCAACAAGGACTCGACGTGTGAGCGCAAGAACATCGACCCGGTCGAGACGAAGGTCCGTCAGGAGAAGGAGACGAAGTTCAAGAGCGACAACGCCGAGCTGCTGGGCAAGGTCAAGCCGCTGGGAACCTGAGACGCGGCCGGCGCTCGCGGCGCAGTGCGCGAGCGCCGGCCGAGCCCGGCGGGCGGGCGCAGGCGGCGCGGTTCAGGCGTCCTTGCGGGCGGGAGCTGCGGCGCACGGCAGCTCGATCGAGACCCGGGCGCCGCCGTCGGAATGGTTGACGGCGTGCGCCCGCCCGCCGTGAGCGCGGGCGATCGTCTGCACGATCGCCAGCCCGAGCCCCGTTCCGCCGCGGCCGCGAGCGTGGTCTGCGCGCGTGAAGCGCTCGAACGCCTTGGCGAGGAACTCCGGCGGGAAGCCGGGTCCTTCGTCGCGCACGTCCAGCCGGACGCTGCGCTGCTGGACCGTCGCCCCGAGATGGATGTCGCCGCGGCCATGGCGCAGGGCGTTCTCGACGAGGTTGTCGAGGGCGCGCTCGAGCAGGCCGCGGTCTGCGACCAGCGTCGCCTCCGATCGGTCGTCGACGACGATCCGTCGCCCGCTCGCGCGCACGCGCGCGTCGAAGCGCACGCGGACGCCATCCAGCAGCGCGGCCGTCTTGACCTCGCTGGTGGCCAGCGGAAGGTTGCTGCCCTCCGCGCGTGCGATCACGAGCAGCGCCTCCGCGAGCTCAGCCAGGCGATCGGTCTCCTCGGCCGCGGACTCCAGTGCGACGCGCAGCTCGTCCGCGGTGCGCTCGCCGCGCAGCGCGAGCTCGATCTCCGTCTTGAGGATCGCCAGCGGCGTGCGCAGCTCGTGGCTTGCGTCCGCGACGAACGATCGCTCGCGTTCGACGGCATGTTCCAGGCGCGCGAGCATGCGGTTCAGCGTCGTCCCCAGCCGCGCGATCTCGTCGTCCGCAGCGCCGACGGGCAGGCGCTCGCCGTGCGCCTGCTCGGTGATCTCGTCGGCCTTGCGACGCATCGCGTCGACGGGCCGCAAGGCGGCCGACGCGACGCCGTAGCCGGCCAGCGACGACAGCAGGAGGGCGATCGGCCCGCTGATCGCCAGCAGCAGCGCGAGGTTCGCGAGCTGTGAGTTGCGGTCGTCGGCGCCGGCGCCGACGACCACCAGCAGGCGCCGGCCGCGCGCCTCGACAGGCGTCGCCAGCACGCGTGCCGGCTCGCCGGGCTCGAACGGATTGCGGCGCGTGAAGATCATCGTCCTGCGCCGGGCGCGCTTGATCAGCCGCGGGGTAAGCAGGGGAGCGGACTGCAGCCTGCGACTGCCGTCGATCACGGTGCCGTCGGCGGCGAGGATCTGGGCGAAGCTCTCCCCGCGGTCGACGAGCGCGCTTGCACCGGGAGCGTCGAGCTCGGTGCCGCGACTCTGGATCAGCGCGCTGACGTCTCCGGCGCGCGACCGCAGGCCTTGGTTGAGGGTGTCGTCGAGGTTCGCTTCCACGCGCGTGTACAGCACGATCCCGACGATCGCCAGCACGAGCGCCATCGCGCCCGCGAACGCGAGCGTGACCTTGAAGCGGATCGGCAGGCGGCGAATCAGGGGCGCCCGCTGGCCGCGGGCTCGCGAAGTCGGTACCCGGCTCCGCGAACGGTCTCGATCGACTGCTTGTCGAACGGCCGGTCGACCTTCTCGCGCAGGTAGCGCACGTAGACCTCGATGACGTTCGAGCGATTCTCGTACTCGTAGTCCCACGCGTGCTCGAGCAGTTGATGACGCGACAGCACCTCGCCGGGCCGGCGCATGAACGTCTCGAAGATCGCGAACTCCTTCGTCGAGAGGAAGATCTCGATCTCGTCGCGCCACACGCGGCGGGTCGCCGGGTCCAGGCGCAGCTCGCCGACCGTGAGCACGGACGGCCGCTCGACCGCGCCGCGCCGCGCCAGCGCCCGCAGCCGTGCCAGCAGCTCGGCGAACGAGAACGGCTTGGCGAGGTAGTCGTCGGCGCCGCCATCCAGACCGGCGACGCGGTCCTCGACGCTGTCGCGCGCGGTGAGCATCAGCACCGGCGCCCAGACGCCGTCGGCGCGCAGGCGCCGGCAGGTCTCGAAGCCGTCGATGCCGGGCAGCATGACGTCGAGGACGATGACGTCGTACTCCGTCGAGCCGGCCATCCACAGAGCGTCCTCGCCCTTGATTGCCACGTCGGCGGCGAGGCCGTCCTCGCGCAGGCCGCGACGGATGAGGCTTGCCATCTTGATCTCGTCCTCGACGATTAGCACACGCATCGTAAGAGCATCACCGACCCCGATGAATCGTAGATGAGAGCACCCGACGGCCGCCGTTGCCCCTTTACCAGCGCGCGACGGTGGGCGATCCGGCTCGGGGCAGGAAGCGCATCGGACGACCGCCGCCATTCGAGGGCACGATCCAGATCGCGTCGTGCAGCGCGTAGAGCAGGTGGCGCTCGTCGAGCCACTCGGCCTGGTCGTCGACCGATCGCGTCTCGGCGAGCGGCGTCTCGCGCATGGTCCGCAGATCGAGGACGAACAGCCGCCAGCGCCCGTCGCGGCCGTCGACGCGCTTCTTGTAGGCGATCCGGCGTCCGTCCGGCGCCAGCGAGGGGCATTCGACGTTCTCGTGGATCGTGCGCATCGTACGGGCCGCGACGGAGCCCTCGACGAGGTAGGTCTTGCCGCCCGTCGCCAGCGTGGCGTAGAAGCGGTCGCTGTCGCGCGCGAACGTCACGCCCCAGAAGTTGACGTCGATCGCGGTGACCTGCCTGCTGTCGCGGTAGGTGGTGAACTGCTCGAGGTCGGCGACCGTCGTGCCGCGAGCGAGGTCGATCAGCGTGGTCTGCGTGGAGAAGGTCCCCGCGTCGGCATAGGAGTGACCGGTGACGAACGAGGTCACCGCCCCGTAGCGGCCGTCGGGCGACACCCGCGCACGACTCGGGATGCCGGCGACGCCGATCTCGTGGCGGATGCGCAGGTCCGTGTCCACGATCTGGGCGCGGTAGCCCGCGGCGAAGCCGTTGCCGCGCGCGAGGCACAGACCGCTGGTCGGGCCGAAGTACACGCGCTCGCAGCGCAGCGCCTGGCGCATGCGGGCCGGCGCCGATTCGCGCAGCGTCGCGATGGCGAGCTGGCCGAAGGACCCGGGCGCTTCGCGGTCGAGGCTGCGGAAGACGACGACCGGGCGCTTCTCCGTTCGCGCCCGGGCCAGGGCCTGCGCCGCCCCGTACGGTGAGCTCGCCGACGTGTCGGCGTTGCGCGCGGCGATCACGATCGCGGCGATCGCGCCGAGCGTGCAGGCCGCCGCGAGGATGGCGAAGCGGCCCCGCGCCGACGAGAGGACGCCCACGGTCGTCGCTTCAGCCGGCGAGTCGCGGCACGGCCTTCAAGGCCAGCAGCCTCGCCGTGTCGCAGGGTGCGGAGATGCGTAGAGCGCGCTCTCTCGACAGCACGACGTAGAGCGTGTCGCGGCCGTCCGTGGCGCAGTACGCCGTGCGCCCGCCGATCTTCAGGCGCCGCCCGTGACGGATCCTCGGCCCGATCGACGCAAGGCCCGAGCGCTCGACCACGATCGTGACGAAGTGCTTGCCGGCCCTGTCGCCGTAGACGCACGTCGGTCCCTGCGGGGCCTCCCGCGGAACGAGCAGCGGGGCGCCGACGATCGCTTGCGCCTCAGACCTCGTGACGAGATTGCACGGCGTGAAGCGGCTCGCCGGCGTGCGCCGCTGACCGGCCACGACGTCGTCGTATCCGGGCGTCTTGGATGCGGCCGAGCTCGATCCGGCGGCGCCGGTGCGCGCGGGTGCCGCGCCCTCCGCGCCGGGCCGCCTCGATGCGGCCGAGCTCCGTCCGGCCGCGGGTGCCGCGCCCTCCGCGCCGGGCCGCTGCGGCGCCGGCGCCTTGCCCGCGGACACCGTGCCGACCAGCGGCCGCTGCGGGCTGCCGAGCGCGGGCGCGTCGGCGCCCGATGCACCGCACGCACCCAAGAGGCCGGCGAGCGCCGCGAGCGTGGCGGCGCGGGTCACGGCTCGGCACGGGCTCCCGCGGCTACCCGGACGACGCGGACCGCGAACTGACGTGCCGGTGCGCAGCGCGCGCTCGTGACGCGAGAAGCCGGCCATGCCCAGAGAACGGCCAGACGCCTGCGAGACTTGCGCCCGGCGCCGGCGGCCCGTGCGGGACTGACCGCCCCTGGTCATGTCCGCGCGCCGCGGGTGTGCGGCGCCGCCTGGCGCGTGCGGGCGAACGTCAGCGCCGCCAGCGCCATCGCGACGAGCAGCGCGGCGCCGAAGACGACGATCGCGACGCTGGTGCCCGTCAGCGTCCACAAGGCGCCGAACGCGATCGACGAGAGCAGCTTCGCGAAGCCGGTCGTCGTGTTGAGCAGCGCGAGCCCGCTGCCGCGCACGGCCTCGGGAACGAGCGCGCTCCCCATCGCTGCCAGCACGCCGTCGGTCGCGGCATAGTAGGCCCCCATCAGCAGCAGCGCGAGCGCGATCAGCGCGGGGCCGGAGGTGGGGGCGAGCAGCGCACCGTAGACGCCGAGCAGCAGCCCGTATCCGCCGAGCAGTACGCGCGCGCGCCCGATGCGGTCGGCGAGGCGGCCGGCCGGCACGGCCAGCAGCATGTAGACGGAGGTCATGCCGATGAACAGCAGCGGGAACAGCCCGAGGCTCAGGTCGAGCTTGTCCTGCAGGACGAGGAAGACGAACGCGTCGCTGGCCGTCGCGAGGCCCAGCGCGCCCGCCGCCACGAGCAGGGCGCGAAAGCGCGGAGCCCGGAGGACCACGAGCGCCTCGCGCAGCGACACCGTCCGACAGACGAGCGCCGGCGCGCCGGCGTCGGCGCGGGTCTCGCGCCCCGGAACGAGCAGCACGAGGATGCCGACGCCGACGAGCGCGATGCAGAACGAGACGAAGAACAGCGACGTGTACGCGTTCGCGGCGACCGCGAGGATGCCGAACGCCAGCAGCGGACCCAGCATCGCGCCGGTCGTGTCGAGCGCGCGATGCACGCCGAACGCGACGCCGAGATGCTCCGCCGGCGTCGAGAGCGAGATCATCGCGTCGCGCGGGGCCGTCCGGATGCCCTTGCCGACGCGGTCCACGAGGACGAGGGCGCCGATCGCCGGCAGCGCCATGCCGGCCGTCGCGAGCCCGAGCTTGACGATCGCCGAGAGCCCGTAGCCGGTCGCCGCGACCTCCTTGTGACGGCGAAGGCGATCGCCGAGGAACGCGCTGACAAAGCCGGCAAGCGCCGCCGCCCCGCGCTGGATGCCGTCGACGAAGCCGAACGCCGCGGGCGAGAAGTGCCCGGCGTAGACGAGGTACAGCGGCAGCACCGTGGCGACCATCTCCGAGGCGACGTCCGTCAGCATGCTCGTCAGGCCGAGCAGCACGACGGTCCTGCTGACCCGCGGCGCGGATGCGCTGCGGTCGGTCAGCCGACGGTGCCCGCGCAGCAGCGAAGAGACGTCCGAGACCTGGTACACGCTGCATAAACGCGGCAGCGCGGCTCGCACGTGCGCGCCGACCGCACCCCTCCCGAGCTCCGACGTCGCATGGGGGAGGGGCTCGAAGCTGACTCATTCGGAGGATCGGTGAATGCCGCCAAACCGACCGTCACGGATAATCAGCGCCTTGCGTTGGTGACATCGTGGCCGGAAGCGGCCATTCGCTCGCCCGGAAACGGCCAATCTTCCGTTTCCTGGTACGTAGTCTCCGCAGCACCACATGTGACCTTGCGCACAGAAATCTTGACAAGCGATACACCTCTAGTAGAGACTCGCTGAGAGACGCATGAGAGCCGTGAGCTCCGTGTAAGAACCGAGTCCGGCAGCTCCTCCGCCGACTCACATTTCCCGCACCCCCACCCTGCCGAGCGCCTCGGAAGGATTCCCCATGCGCTGGATGATCGAGTCGAGCCTTCGCTTTCGCCTGCTGGTCGTCGCGATCGCCGCCGGCGTCCTGGCCGTCGGCATCTCCCAGTTGCGCACGGCTCCGGTCGACGTGCTGCCCGAGTTCACTCCTCCCTACGCGGAGATCCAGACGGAGGCGCTCGGCCTGTCGGCAAACGAGGTCGAGCAGCTGATCACCGTCCCGATCGAGGCGGACCTCCTCAACGGCGTCGCCGGCGTCGACACGATCCGCTCGGAGTCCGTTCCGGGCCTGTCGTCGATCGTCATGGTCTTCAAGCCCGGCACGGACCCGTTCGAGGCCCGCGCCCTCGTCCAGGAGCGCCTGACCCAGGCCCACGCGCTGCCGAACGTCTCCAAGCCGCCGCTGATGCTCAACCCCAAGTCGTCGTCGAGCCGCGTGCTGATGATCGGGCTGTCCAACGGCGCCAAGAAGCTCACGCCGATCGAGCAGGGCCTGCTCGCCCGCTGGACGATCCGGCCGCGGCTGCTCGGCGTCCGCGGCGTCGCGAACGTCGCGATCTGGGGCCAGCGCGACCAGGAGCTGCAGGTGCAGGTCGACCCGCGGCGCCTGCGCGAGAAGCACGTCACGCTCGACCAGATCATCGCCACCACGGGCAACGCGCAGCTCGTCTCGCCGCTGACGTTCCTCGAGGCGTCCACGCCGGGAACCGGCGGCTTCATCGAGACGCCGACCCAGCGCCTCCAGGTCCGCCACGTGTTCGATCGGCTGTCGACCCCGGCGGCACTCGCGGACGTCCCGGTCGACGACTCGAAGGCCAAGCTGCGCCTGGGCGACGTCGCGACGGTCGTCGAGGACCACCAGCCCCTGATCGGCGACGCGGTCGTCAGCGGCGGCAGCGGGCTGATGCTCGTCGTGGAGAAGCTGCCCGGCGCGAACACGCTCGACGTCACCCGCGGCGTCGAGCGGGCGCTCGACGACCTGCGGCCCGGTCTGGCCGGGATGAAGACCGATACCAGCGTCTTTCGTCCGGCGAGCTTCATCAAGGACGCGATCGGGAACCTCAGGCTCGCGATCATCATCGGCGCCCTGCTGTTGGCGCTCGCGCTCGCCGCCTTCCTGCTGCGCTGGCGGACCGTGCTCACGAGCATCGTCGCGGTCTCGCTGTCGCTGATCGCCGGCGCGCTGGTCCTCGACCTGCTCGGCGCGACGATCAACGCGATCTCCTTCGCCGGCCTGGCCGTCGCGGTCGCCGTGATCGTCGGCGACGGCGTCGTGGGCGCCGAGAGCATCGCGCGCAGCCTGCGCGAGGAGCGCGCCCGGGGAAGCCGCGCGTCGGCGCACTCGATCGCGCTCGACGCCTCGGCCGCGCTTCGCGGCCCGCTGATGTACGGCGTCGTCATCTCGCTGCTCGCCGTGCTCCCGATCGTCGTCATGAAGGGGCGGCCGGGGATGTTCTTCGATCCGCTCGTGGTCGCCTACGTCGCGGCGGTGCTGGCATCGACGCTCGTCGCGCTGACCGTGACGCCGGCGCTCAGCCTGCTGCTCGCCGCGCGAGCCCCACGCGGCGCGGCCGGCGAGCCCGCGATCATGCAACGCCTGGGCGGTCTGTACGCCGCGGCGCTGGCGTCGGTGGTCGGGCGTCCGCGCGCCGCGCTACTGGCGGCCGGCGGATGCGCGGCGGTCGCGATCGCGGCGATCGCGCTGCTCGGCACGTCCGTCGTCCCGTCGTTTCAGGACCGCGACCTGCTCGTGCGGCTCGACGCGCCAGCGGGCACGTCGCAGCCGGTGATGACGCGCCTCGCCACCGACGCGACCAACAGGCTGAAGGCGATCGAGGGCGTGCGCGACGTCGGCGCCCACGTCGGGCGCGCGGTGACCGGCGATCAGGTGGTCAACGTGAACTCCAGCGAGCTGTGGGTCGCCGTCAAGCCGGACGCCGACTACGACGCGACGGTCGCCACGGTGCGCCGGACCGTCGCGGGGCTGCAGGGCACGCACAGCGTCGTCGCCTACTCGACGCAGAAGATCCGCGACGTCGGCACGCTGGTCAGCGGCGGGCAGGCCGGACGCGACGGCTCGCTGAACGAGCTGACCGGGACGCGCCGGCCGCTCGTCGTGCGCGTCTTCGGCGAGGACCTGGAGAAGCTGCGCACGGCTGCTCAGACGGTCTTCCGCATGGTCTCCGGCATCGACGGCGTCGTCGACCCGAAGGTCGAGCAGCCCTCCTCCGAGCCGACGATCGAGGTCGAGACGAAGCTCGACGCCGCTCGACGCCGCGGGATCAAGCCCGGCGACGTGCGCCGCGCGGAGGCCGTGCTGCTGCAGGGCATCCAGGTCGGGAGCATCTTCGGCAAGCAGAAGGTCTTCGACGTGGTCGTCCAGGGCGTGCCGGCGACGCGCAAGAGCGTGGCGAGCGTCCGCAACCTCCTGATCGACGGCCCGCGCGGCACGACCGTGCGGCTGGGCGACGTCGCGACGGTCCGCGTCAAGCAGGCGCCGGACGTCATCAAGCGCGACGCCGTGTCGCGACGGCTGGACGTCGTCGCCGGCATCCGCGGTCGCAGCGAGTCCGACGTGCGCAAGGACGTCGAGGCGGGCCTCGCCGCGACGCCGCTGCCGCTCGAGTACCACGCCGAGGTCCTGACGGACTCGGCCGGCAAGGAGATCGGCGCCAGCGCCGTGATCGCGACAGCGATCGCCGTGCTCGTCGCGATCCTCCTGCTCCTACAGGCCGCGCTGCGCAGCTGGCCCGTGGCGGCGCTGACGTTCCTGACGCTGCCCGCCGCGCTCGTCGGCGGCGTGCTGGCATCGCTCGTCATCGGCACGACGCTGTCGCTCGGCGCGCTGCTGGGCCTGCTCGGCACGTTCGCGATCGCCGTGCGCGGGTCGATCGTGCTCGCCGGACGCATCCAGCGGCTGGAGGACGACGCGGGCGCCGAGGCCGGCGGCGAGCGCGTCCAGCGCGGCGCGCGCGACCAGTTCGGCGCGATCGTGACCTCGGCGGTGGCGACGGCCGCCCTCCTGCTGCCGTTCGTCGTGCTCGGCTCGCGGGCCGGCCTGGAGATCGTCCACCCGATGGCGGTCGCCATGCTCGGCGGGCTCGTCACCGCCACGCTGATGAGCCTGTTCGTGTTCCCGGCGCTGTACGCACGCTTCGCGGGCGAGCCCGACCGCGATCGCGTGGACGACCTCCTGCACCGCTGGGCCGGCCCCGAGCCGGCGACGGCCACGGCGGGAGCCGGCGGCGGCTCGATCGACGCCGACGCCGACGACGCCCCGCCCGACCACCGCCGCGAGCGCATCCTGCCTCGCCGCAGGCTCAGCACGACGGAGCCGTCGGCCGAGCCGCCGTCCGGAGCGAGCTGACGTGCGCCGGCGCAGCCGGTCTGCCGCCTTGGCGCTGATCGTGGGAGCTCTGCCGCTGGCGCTCGCCGCCTGCACGCAGGTCGAAGAGTCCGAGAGCGACTACTCCCCGACGTCGGTCAAGCGGGTGAACGTTCGCGACGACGACATCCAGCAGGTGACGTTCACCGCCGAGGCGGCACGGCGCGCCGGCCTGCAGACCGCGACGGTGCGCACGAGCGGACGCCGCACGTCGATGCCCTACGCGGCGCTGATCTACAACGAGGAAGGCAGGACCTACGCGTTCGTCAGCCTCAAGCCGCTCGTCTTCGTCCGTCAGCGCGTCGGCGTCCAGCGCATCGCCGGTGACCGCGTCGTGCTGCGCTCCGGGCCGGCGGCCGGCGTGCGGGTCGTGACGACCGGCGCGGCCGAGGTCTACAGCGCCGAGTTCGGAGTCGAGGAATGACCTCCTCCCGCCTGATGCGCTGGATCGTCGCCTCGAGCCTGCGCTTCCGCTGGCTCGTGCTGTTCGCCGCGGTCGCGCTGCTGGTCGCCGGTGCGGCGCAGCTGCGCCACGCCGAGGTCGACGTCTTCCCGGAGTTCGCGCCGCCGCGCGTCGAGATCCAGACGCTCGCGACCGGCAACGCCTCGTCGCAGGTCGAGGAGCTCATCACGATCCCGCTCGAGGAGCAGCTCAACGGCATCGAAGGGCTCGAGGAGCTGCGCTCGAAGTCGATCGCCGACCTGTCCGCGATCGAGCTCATCTTCAAGCGCGGCACGAACGAGGT
>JAWVGK010000220.1:0-15243 GCA_033855155.1 Solirubrobacteraceae bacterium
GGATCGCGGTGCGTTGCGGTCACCGTGCCTGCGCCCGGGGTGAGCGCACATCACCCACGGCCAAGTTCACCCCGGGTGATTTGGCCCCGCGGCGGTTGTCGCCGCGCGTGCGGTGCACGAGCATCGGCGACGCGATGCCCGCCGTGCTCTCGACCCGCGCCGGCCCCGGGGTCGCCGTCTTCCCACAGACGAAGTTCCATCGCCCGGCGGGGCGCGCCGAGCACGTCGAGCGCTCGCTGCTGCTCGGCGCGATCGAGGCCAGTCGCGCGCGGATCGTCGTCGTGACGGCGCCGCCGGGCTTCGGAAAGAGCACGCTGCTGGCGCAGTGGAGCGCACGCTGCGAGGACCCCGAGCGCGTGGTGTGGGTCTCGCTCGACGCCGACGACGCCGGTCCGCGGCTGTGGTCAGCGGTGCTGACGGGCCTGCGCGAGCTGCTCGGGTCCGACCTCGACGCGGCGCTCGACGCCGCCGAGGCGCCCGACGCCGACCTGCGCAGCGGCGTCCTGATCGCGCTGCTCGACGCGCTCGCGGTCACGCGCGAGCCGATCACGCTGATCCTCGACGACCTGCACCTCGTCCTGGCGGACGCCGCCGCGCGCGAGAGCCTCGGCTGGCTGCTGGCGCGCCTGCCCGAGCCGCACCGCGTGCTGCTGGCGAGCCGCCGCGAGCTCGGCCTCGACGCGCTCGGGCGCCTGCGCATCCAGGGCGACGTGCTCGAGCTGCGCGCCGACGACCTGCGCTTCGCCGACGACGAGGCGCGGCGCTTCCTGCGCGACCGCCTCGGCCTCGAGCTCGACGCGGCCGGCATCGCCGCGCTCGAGCTGCGCACGGAGGGCTGGCCCGCGGCGCTGTATCTCGCGGCGCTGCGCCTGCGCCTCGGCGACCAGGTCACCGACCTCATGGCGCAGCTCGCCGACAGCGGCGAGGACCTCTTCGGCGCGCTGACCGACGAGGTCCTGCGCTCGTCGCCCGAGCACGAGCGCCGCTTCATCCTCGACACCTCGGTGCTCGACCGCTTCAACGCCGACCTCTGCGCGCGCGTGCTTGGCGACGACGCCACGACCCGCGGCGCGTTTCGCACGCTCACGCGCACGTCGCTGCTGCTGAGCCCGCTCGATCGCGGCCGCACCTGGTTTCGCTGCCACCACCTGCTGCGCGAGGTCCTGCACGGGCGCCTGCTCGAGGAGGACCCCCGGCGCGCGCGGGCGCTGCACGTGCGCGCCGGCGCGTGGTTCGAGACCGAGGGCGGCGAGAGCGAGCTGCACGAGGCGATGCACCACTACCTCGCCGCGCAGGAGTGGGACCTCGCCGCCGAGCTGCTGACGCGCCACTCGCTGCGCTTCGTGCAGTCCGGCGCGCTCGGCGGCCGTGCGCGCGACTGGCTCGCGCGCTTCCCGGCGGCAGTCGTCCGCGGCGACGCGCGCCTGTGCTACGTCAGCGCGCTGCTCGCCGCGCTCGACGGCGACCGCGACCGCCGCGACGCCTGGCTGGACGACGGCGAGCGCGCGGGCTGGGACGGTCCGATGCCCGACGGCACCGCGTCGCTGCGCCTCGCCGGCCTGTGCCTGACGGCGATGCTGTGCTTCGACGACCTCGGCGGCGCGCTCGCGGCGGCGCACGAGGCGCTCGACGTGCTGCCCGGCGCGTCGCCGCTGCGCTCCGCGGTGCAGGCGCTGAGCGCCTGGCACGCGCACCTGCTCGGCGACGACGACGCGGCCGAGGGCCTCGCGCGCCAGGCGCTCGCCGGCCGCGCGCACCTGCCGGCAGCGGGCCTGCCGCTCGTCGCATACCTGCCCGTCGCGGTACTCGCGCTCGTCGCCTGCGAGCGCGGCGACGTCGCCGGCGCGGCGGGCTTCGCCGACGGCGCCGTCGCCGCACGCGACGCGGGCCCGCTGCGCGGCGCGCCGCACTCGCTGCCGGTGGCCTGCGCGAGCGCACGCCTGCTGACGCTGCGCGGCGATCCGGAGCAGGCCGTGGCGCGCTGCCGCGCGGGCCTCGAGCTCGCACGCGACTGGCGCGACTCGTCGCTGATGGTCCCGGCGGCGCTGCTCGAGCTCGCCCGCGCGCAGGCCGCGCTCGGCCGCGACGACGACGCCGCCGGCGCCGCCGCGCGCGCCGGCCTCGCGCGGCTCGCGGGCGCTCGCGACGCGGGCGTGCTCGGCGCGCGCCTGGAGGCGTACGCGGCCGTGCGTGCGCCCGCCGCGCGCCGGCCCGCGGGAACCGAGCAGCTCAGCGCGCGCGAGCTCGAGGTGCTGCGCGCGATCGCCGGCCCCGGCAGCCTGCGCGAGGTCGCCGACGCGCTGTACATCTCGCGCAACACGATCAAGACCCACACGCGCGCGCTGTACGCGAAGCTCGGCGCCGGCACGCGCGCCGACGCGGTGCGGCGCGGACGAGAGCTCGGGCTGCTCGGCCGCTCGACCGTCGGGAGCGCACTGTCGTGACGCTCGCGGACTGCACCGTGATGGTCGTCGAGGACCACGACTTCCAGCGCCAGACGATGCTGCAGATCCTGGCCAACCTCGGCGCCGGCGGGCTGCTGGAGGCCGCCGACGGCGAGGGCGCGCTGGCGCTGCTGCTGCGCGGCGACCCGCGTCCGGACATCGTCGTCTGCGACCTCGACATGCCGGGCATGGACGGCGTCGAGTTCCTGCGCCACGTCGCCGAGCTCGGCGCCGGCACGGCGATCGTCATCGTCAGCGGCCTCGACGCGAGCGTCCTGCGCTCGGCCGAGGCGACGGCGCGCGGCTACGGCCTGCAGGTGCTCGGCGCGATCGGCAAGCCGCTGACCGCGCGCCTGCTGCTGCAAGCCGTCGGACTGCACCGCCCGTGGTCGCCGGCCACCGAGCCGGCGCCGGCGGCGGCCGATCCGTGGGCGGCCGCGCTGCGCGACGAGCGCGTCGGCGTCCGCGTGCGTCCGCGCGTCGAGCTCGCGTCCGGGCGCCTCGCCGCGATCGAGGCGCGCGCGCACCGCGACGTCGACGCAACCTCCCACCCCGCGGCGATCGACGCCGCCACCGATCCCGACGGCCCGGCGCCCGGCGACGTCGCCGACGCGATCGCCGAGCTCGTCGCCCGCGCCGGGCTCGCCGCGCAGCGGCTGCTGTGCGACGCCGGCGATCACGCCGACGTGACGCTCGTCCTGCCGGCGGCCGCGCTCGCGCGCGCCGACCTCGTCGAGCGCCTCGCCGAGCTCGCGGCGCAGGAGGGGGTCGAGGTCGCGCGCGTCCGCGTCGCGCTGGCCGACGCGCCCGGCATCTCCCTGGGGTTCTCGTCGAAGGTCGCGAGCGCGCCGCTGGACCTGCTCACGCGCCTGCGCGTCAACGGCTTCGGGCTCGGGATCGACGGCTTCGGCACAGCTGCCGCGACGCTGCCCCAGCTCGAGCGCCTGCCGCTGACGGAGGTCGCGATCGCTCCCGACGTGCTCGCCCGCGCGACCGCCTCGACGCGCGGCGCCGAGGCGTTCGCCGCGACGGTCCAGGCGCTCGCCGACCAGGGCGTCGACGTCGTCGCCTGCGGCTGCGACGGCCGGCCGGAGTGGGAGCTCGCGCTGCAGGCCGGCTGCCGGCGCGCGCAGGGCGCGCTCGCCGGGCCCGCGCTCGCGCCGCAGGACCTGGCGGGGTGGCTCGAGAGCCGGCACCAGCTTCGATGAGGACCCGGGTCGCATGATGCTCGCCAGCCGCCCGCCGAGCATCCGCCTGCTGTTCGGCACGCTGCTGACGCTCGTCATGCTGCTCGCAGCCGGCCTGTTCAGCGTGACGATCCTGCAGCGCGACACGGCCGCTCGACGCACCGACGCCGAGCACCAGCGCGTGACGTCGTTTCGCCTGTCCGACCAGATGCGCCAGAGCTCCAACGACCTGACGCGCATGGTGCGCCTGTACGTCACGACCGGCGAGCCGCGCTACCGGCGCTACTACGACGAGATCCTCGCGATCCGCCGCGGCCGGGCGCCGCGGCCGCGCGACTACGACAGCTCCTACTGGGACCGCGTGCTCGGCGCCGGTCGCGCCGAGGGCCCGGCTGGGCCGCCGACGTCGCTGACCGAGCTCATGCGGCGCGCGCGCTTCTCGCAGGCCGAGTTCGACGCGCTGGACGCGTCGCTGCGCGCCTCCGACCGGCTGGCGCGCCTGGAGGAGCGCGTCATGGACGACGTCGCGCCGCGAATCGCTCGCGGCGTCGATCGCGCCTACCTCGGCGACGTCGCGCCGCTGTACCGCCGACTCGTCGACAACGCCTATCACCGCGAGAAGCGGCGGATCATGAACGCGATCGAGCACTTCACGAAGCTCGTCGACGATCGCACGAGCTCGCGCACGGCCGCGCTCGGCTCGCGCACGCAGGCGCTGCTGGTCTCGCAGACGGGCATCCTCGTGCTGCTGGCGCTGGCGCTGCTCGTGACGCTCGCGCTCGCCGCGCGGACGATCGCCGCGCCGCTCGCGCGCCTGACGGCCGTCACGCGGCGCATCGCCGGCGGCGACTGGTCGCAGCGCGCGCCGGCCGCCGGCGTCGCGGAGCTGCGCGAGCTGGCCGACGACTTCAACGACATGGCCGACGCCGTCGAGCGCGACCTCGCCGGCCGCCGCCGCGCCGAGCTGCGGGCGCGCGAGGCGTCCGAGCGCCTGCGCACGATCGCCGATCGCGTCCCCGGCGCGGTCTTCCAGTTCCACGTCGACGGCGACGGCGCGCTGTCGGTGCGCTTCGCCAGCCGCGACGGCAGCGTCCACGGCGTCAGCGGCGAGGAGGACGTCGACTTCCCGTCGGTCGCGCGCGCCGTCGTCGCCGACGACCGCGGCGCGTGGCTGGACTCGATGGTCGCCGCCGCGCGGGCGGGCGGCCCGTGGCGTCACGAGTACCGCATCCACACGGGCCCGAACGAGGTCGCGTGGATGCAGGCGCAGGCGATCGGCCAGCCCGCCGGCGACGGCTCCGGCGAGCTGTACGGCTACGTCGCCGACGTCAGCGAGCGCAAGGCGCTGGAGGTCGCGCTGCGCGCCGCGCGCGAGGCGGCCGAGAGCGCCGACCGCGCGAAGTCGTCGTTTCTGGCGATGATGAGCCACGAGCTGCGCACGCCGCTGGTCGCCGTCACGGGCACGCTCGAGGTGCTCGGACTCGGCGCGCTGGACGGCGAGCAGCGCGCGCTCGTCGAGGTCGCGACGCGCTCGGCGCGCTCGCTGCTCGGCGTCATCGGCGACGTGCTGGACTTCTCGAAGATCGAGGCCGGCCACCTCGACCTCGTCGCCGCGCCGACGGCTGTCGGCGAGCTCGTGCGGGACGTCGTCCTGCAGCACCGACTGGCGTCGCCCGCGGACGGGGTGAAGCCGCGTGCGACGATCGACGAGCGCTTGGCCGCGCGCCACGAGGTGGACCCGGTCCGTCTGCGCCAGGTGCTCGGCAACCTCGTCGGCAACGCCGTGAAGTTCACCCGCGAGGGCTCGATCGACGTCCGCCTGGAGGTCTGCGACGAGGACGTCGCCTGCGACGACGACCACGGCGCAGCGGTTCAGCATCTGGCGCTGACCGTGCGCGACACCGGCATCGGCATCTCGCGCGAGGATCAGCGGCGCCTGTTCGCGCCCTTCGAGCAGGCCGCCGGCGGCGCCGCGCGCCACGGCGGCGGCACCGGCCTCGGGCTCGTCATCTGCCGCCAGCTCGTCGAGGCGATGGGCGGGCGCGTCGACATGCAGAGCGAGCCCGGGCGCGGCACGACGATGCGCGTCGAGCTCGCGCTGCCGGTCGCCGCCGAGCAGCCAGCCGACGACGCCACCGAGGACGACGCGTGCGGCGAGCGCCGCCCGCTGCCCGCGCGCGACGAATCCGAGCGCGAGGGCAGCCTGCTGTTGCTCGTCGAGGACCACCCCGTCAGCCGCGAGATCCTCGCCCTGCAGCTCGAGACGATCGGCTTCGTGACCGACGTCGCGGCCGATGCGCAGGCGGCGCTGGAGTGCTTCGCGCGCTCGCGCTACGGGCTCGTCGTCACTGACGTCGGACTGCCGGGCGCCGACGGCTTCGAGCTCGCGCGGGGATTGCGCGCGGTCGAGGCGCGGGAGGGCCGCGCGCGCGTGCCGGTCGTCGCGCTGACGGCGAGCGCGCTGCCCGGCGAGCGCGAGCGCTGCGCCGGCGCCGGCATGGACGACCTCGTCGTCAAGCCCGCCACGCTGGCGATGCTCTCGCGGACGCTGCGACGCTGGCTGCCGGACGTCGCCTGGCCGGCGCCCGCGCCCGCGCCCGCGTCCGGCGATGCCGCGCCGCCCGCCCCCGAGCCCGCGATCGACCAGGCCGCGCTGGACGCGCTCACCGGCGGCGACGAGCGGCTCAACCGCGACATCGTCACGCGCTACCTGGCCTCGCTCGGAGCCGACCTCGACGCGCTCGGCCGGGCGCTGCACGCCGGCGACGTCGGCGAGCTGCGCCGCCACGCGCATCGCATCGTCGGCGCCAGCCGCACCGTCGGCGCGCACGCCGTCGCCGCGGATGCCAGCCGTCTCGAGCACGCGGCGCAGAGCGCGCACGACGCGGTCGAGCTCGAGCGCCTGGCACGCGAGCTGCGCGCGACGGCGGCGCTGTCGTAGGGGTTCGCGCGCCCGTCGCGCGGGGTATCTGCTGAAAAACGGTTCGTAACAGACCACACGAGGAGAGCTGACATGCCGACCGGCGGAATGGACACGACGTCTTCGAAGCCGGGAGCGGCCGGCCTGCTGAGCGGAGCGAAGAGCCTCGACGCCGGCCTGCTGGTGATCGGGCTCGGCGCGATCCTGCTGCTCGTCAGCCTGTTCCTCGAGTGGTACCAGCCCAACGCCGAGGCGTGGGACGTCTTCGAGGTCTGGGACCTCGTGCTCGCGGCGCTCGCGATCGCGGCGCTCGTCGCCGTCGCCGCGCGGCTCGGCTACGGCACGCCGCGCCCGGCGAGCTGGCTGATCGCCGCATCCGTCGCGTCGCTCGTGATCGTGCTCTACGCGCTGATCGATCCGCCGCCCGTCGCCGACGCGATCGGCCAGCAGGGCGGCGGCTTCGGCGATCCCGGCACGGGCCTGTGGCTCGCGCTGGCGGCGACGATCCTGATGGCGGCGGGCATGCTCGTGTCGGTCGCGCGCGTCTCGGTGGCGTTCAGCACGGGCGGTCCCGGCATCGGCGACCCGCTCGCACGGCGCTCGGGCGCGGCCGTCGATCCGAGCGACTCGATCCCGGCCTCGCAGCCCGATCCCGTCGTCCAGCCGGGGCTGGGCGCGCGCGCCGGCGGGCGCTTCGCGCGCCGCATGCCGCCGGCGCCCGATCGCGATCCCTACGAGTCCGGCAGCGCTCCGCCGACGGACCCGACGCGGCGCGGCTGAGCACGGGCACGGCGCCGGCGGAGCTCAGGACTTCAGTTGCTCGAGCCGGCAGTCTCGCGGCGCCTTGTCGTCGCGCCAGCGCTGGACCTTCGTGCCATGGCGGATGCGCCCGTCGCTGACGTGGTCGTAGCTCACCTCGACGACGAGCTCGGGCCGCAGCCCGACCCACTCCAGGTCGCGCCCCGAGCTCCAGCGCGACGGCTCTCCTGAGCCGCGCTCGCCGGTCTCGTACGGCGCCAGCTCCTGCACGAGCTCGCGCTTGCGCGCCGCCGTGAAGCCGCTCGAATGCCCGACCTCGTGCAGGCGACCGTCGTCGTCGTAGAGTCCGAGGATGATCGCGCCAACGGTGGCCTCCGCCTTGCCGGGCCGCCAGCCCATGACGACCGCGTCGATCGTGCGCACGCGCTTGACCTTCACCATTCCCTTGCGCTCGCCGGGCTGATAGGGGCACGCGAGCTCCTTGGCGATCACGCCCTCCTCGTCGCGCAGCCACGCCTGCGCCTCGGACGGCGCGTACACGACGGGCGTCAGCTCGAGCCCGGCGATCGTCTCGAGGATCGCGCGGCGCTCGGCGTAGGTGCGCTCGATCAGCACCTCGTCGTCGAGCGCCAGCACGTCGAAGGCGACGAAGCGCGCCGGCGTCTCCTCGGCCAGGCGCTCGATCCGCGACAGCGCCGGGTGGATGCGCTGGCCGAGCGTGTCGAACGACGACGCGACGAGCTCGCCGTCGACGACGTAGCGCCCCGGCGCGAACGCCACCTCCGGGAAGTAGCGCGACAGCGGCTTGCCGTTGCGCGACTGCAGGTACACGTCGTCGCCGTCGACGAACGCGATCGCGCGGAAGCCGTCCCACTTCGGCTCGTACGCCCAGCCGTCGCCGTCGGGGAGCGTCGCGCGCGGACGCGCGAGCTGGGGCGCGATCGGCGGCTGCAGGGGGAGCGCCATGCGGCGAACGCTACCGACGCCGCGACCGCCGGCCGCCGCGGAGGCCGTGATCGGGCGCTCGTCGAAGACCGGACGCGCCGGCGCGCCGGCTGCCTGCGCCTACGCGCCACCCTCATGAGGTGGCTCAAGTCCTGCGCTCGCACGCCCGATAGGGATTGGTGACGGCCACAGCACCGCGATGACATCCGCCACCCGCTCACGACCAAGTCCGCCCGTCGCGTCGAGCGCCCGACTCGACGCCGAGGTGCAGCGCCCCGCGCGGCTCGCCGCGTTGGCCGCGGAGGGCCTGCTGGACGGCTCGCCGGAGCCCGTCTTCGACCGCTTCGCCCGCGTCGCGGCGCAGGCGGCCGCCTCGCCCGTCGCGCTCGTGTCGCTCGTCACACAGGCGCGCCAGTGCTTCGTCGGGATGTGCGGCGTCCAGCAGCCGTGGGCCGACGCCCGCGAGACGCCGCTGACGCACTCCTTCTGCCAGCACGTCGTCGCCAACGCGGCGCCGCTCGTCGTCGACGACGCGCGCCTGGATCCGATCCTGTGCTCGAACCTCGCGGTCGTCGAGCTCGGCGTCGTCGCCTACGCCGGCTATCCGATCGTCGGCCCCGACGGCGCCGTGCTCGGCAGCCTCTGCGCGATCGACGACCAACCGCGCGACTGGCAGCCCGCGCAGCTGGAGTCGCTGAGCGAGATCGCGCTGCTGCTCGGCAACGAGCTCGAGCGTCGCGGCCTCGTCCGGCGCCTGGCCGCCGACGCGCGCACCGACGCGCTGACCGGACTTGCCAACCGCCGCGCCTGGGACGAGGAGCTGCCGCGCGCGCTGCACCACGCGCAGCGCCTCGGCCACCCGCTGACGGCGGTGATCGTCGACGTCGACCACTTCAAGGCCTACAACGATCGCAACGGCCATCCCGCCGGCGACGCCGCGCTGCGCGACCTCGGCTCACGCTGGCGCGCTCACGTGCGCGACATCGACGTGCTCGCGCGGATCGGCGGCGAGGAGTTCGGGCTGCTGCTGCCCGGAGCCAGCGCGAAGGAGACGCTGCACGTCGTCGAGCGCCTGCGTAACGACATGCCCGCCGGCCTGACCGCCTCTGCCGGCATCGCAGTCTGGAGCGCGTCAATGACCGCCGACGCGCTCGTCGCGCTCGCCGACGGGGCCCTGTATCGCGCCAAGGTCGAGGGCCGCGACCGCGCCTGCGTCGCCGTCGCGCGCTGACCGAGGTCAATCCTTGCGCGGAGCCGCGCTGTCGCCGCGCAGGCGCCGCAGCGCCGCGTCGGCCAGCCGCGGCGAGATCCCCTGCAGGACGGCCATCCCGCGCACGGGCGCCTTCCAGTACAGGTCGCGGCTGTCGCGCTCGATCGCCCGCACGACGCACGTCGCCAGCTCCTGCGCCGGCGCGGCCTTCTCGCCGCCGCGATACCACGCGGGCATGCCGGCGCCCTCGTGGTCGTGCAGCGAGGTCGCGACCTCGCCGGGGTAGACGGTCGTCAGCGAGACGCCGCTGCCGACGAGCTCGTGTCGCAGCGCCTCGGCGAACATCCGCTGCGCGGCCTTCGTCGCCGAGTACGCGGCGGCGCCCGGAAACGAGCGCAGGCCCGCCCCCGAGGACATCACGACGATGTGGCCCGCGCCGTCGGCGACCATGTGCGGCAGCGCGGCCTTGACGGTGTAGACCGTGCCCAGCCAGTTGACCTCGGTCATGTGCTCGATCTTCTCGATCGACTGGCTCGCGACGGGCTCGTAGTGCGCGATGCCGGCGTTGACGACCAGCAAGTCGACGCCTCCCGCCGCGGCGACGAACTCCTCGACGGCGGCGGTCACCGACTCGCGCAGCGCGACGTCGCAGACGAGCACGTGATGGGCGCCCGGCAGTTCGTCGGCGACGGCCCGCAGGTCCGACACCGACCGCGCCGCCAGGCCGACCGTCGCGCCGCGCCCGGCGAGCTCGTGCGCGAGCGCGCGCCCGATCCCCCGGGAGGCCCCGGTGACCAGCGCCCGCGTGCCGGATCCGATGCGCACGACGCGGACACTAAGCCGATGTCGGCGCGAGCGCTCTGCGGTGCCGTTAGGATCGCGAGCAGATGACGACCGAACACGCGACCGTCGCCGAAGAGGAGTACCTGCAGACGCTGTTCTGGCTGCAGGAGGCGAAGCTGCCGATGACGGGCGCGAACGTCGCCCGGGCGATGCAGCTGTCGGCGCCGACCGTGCACGAGATGATCGGGCGCCTCGAGCGCGACGGCTACATCACGCGCGGCGGCGACAAGGCGATCAGCTTCACCGACTCGGGGCTCGACCACGCCGAGGGCGTCGTGCGCCGCCACCGCCTGATCGAGCGCTTCCTGACCGACGTGCTCGGCATTCCCTGGGACGAGGTCCACGAGGAGGCCGAGCGTCTCGAGCACGCGATGAGCCCCGTGCTCGAGGAGCGCATGCTGGCGGCGATCGGCGACGCCAAGACCTGCCCGCACGGCCATCCGATCGTCGGTGGGGCGCGCCTCGAGGGCGTCCCGCTCGCCGACGTCCTGGAGGGCGCGAGCGTCAAGATCCTGCGCTTCGAGAACGAGGCCGAGGACCTGCTGCACTACCTCAAGGAGATCGGCATCGAGCCCGGCCTGCAGGGCACGCTGACGGCGAGGGCGCCGGAGCGCGTGACGCTCACGACCGCGGCCGGCGTCGAGGTCGCCGTCACGTTCTCGGTCGCCGAGACGGTGTCGGTGATCGCCGATCCGTCGCCGCCGCCGCGGATCGCGCTGCCCGAGCAGCTCGTGCTCGCGCGCGAGCGCTACGGGCGCTGACCTCAGCACGCTGACGCGAGCCGAGGTGTGAGCCCGTAGACCAAGGGCGCCTATCGCGCCGCCCCGGCCCTGCGGAGGATGCGTTGCCCCGCATCCCTTTGCCAGGAGGCACGATGACGTTCCCGAATGTCAAGCAGCTACCGGTCGTGCTGATCTGCGCCGGCGTGCTCGCGGTCGTGCCCGCAGCGGATGCCAAGGTCACCAGGGCCGGTTTCGACCTGCGTGCGACGTCGGCCGCTCCCGGCGCGCCGGCGAGCGCACGTGCCGCGCGCCGGCAGCTGCGCACGACCCTGGGTTCCCGCGCGCTGCTCCCGGTCGACCGCGCGACCGGCCGTCCGCGCGTCCTGGGACGCCTCGACGGCGCATTGACCGCCGCGAGCGGGGACACCGGCGCGCAGATCGCCAAGCGCTACCTGCTCCGGCACGCCTCCGTGTATGGCCTGACAGCGGCGCAGATCGCCGGGCTGCGCGTCGGCGCGCAGCATCGCGCGGCGACGGGGTTGGCCAGCGTGCAGCTGACGCAGTCCTTCGGTGGCGTGACCTCGATCGACTCCGGCGTGCGCGCCGTGCTGGGCGCCGACGGGCGTCTGATCGAGCTCGTCGGATCGCCCGATCCCGATCTCGCGGCGGCCGGCACGCAGGCGAAGGTGTCGCGGTCGCGCGCCGCCGAGCTCGCGGCGCAGGCGTCGGGCGCCCCGGACAGCGCCACCACCGCGCGTGTCTCGGCGGTCATCTTCCACGTCGGCGCGACGGCGCGGCTGGGCTGGCGCGTGCTGGTCGCGGCGAGCCGGCGCCAGGTCGACGACGTGCTCGTCGACGCGACGAACGGCGCGGTCGTGCGCCGCGCCAACCGCGTCCGGTCGGCGAACGCCGCCAGCGTGTACCCGGCGTGGCCCGGTGCGCCGCGCGGCGGATCGGCGACGACCGTCGACCTCGCGCCCTATCTCGACACGCCCGGCGCTCCGACCAAGCTCAAGGGACCCAACGCCTACGCCTTCACCGATGCCCCCGACGCGGTCCCGACGTTCGGCCCGTTCGGCCTGACCTTCGCCCCGGCGCCCGGCAGCGACGTCGGCCCGTCCAGCGGCAAGAGCTTCGTCTATCCGCTGCGCGGCTTCGCGCTCGGCGCCGAGCATTGCCCGACGGCCGGCGCGACGTGCACCTGGGATCCGTCGACGCCGTTCTCCTGGCAGGCCAACCGCGAGCAGGATGCCGTCCAGCTGTTCTGGCTGGTCAACGCCTTCCATGACCATCTCGCCGCTCCGCCGATCGGCTTCGGCGCCGCCGACGGCGCCTTCGAGGAGGAGGATCCGGTGATCGCGCAGTCGATGGACGGCGCCGGCACCGCCGGAGGCCTGCCGGACGACTTCCACTCCGACAACGCGTCCTTCTACCCGCAGCCCGACGGTCAGCCGGGCTTCATGTCGATCCTGCTCGACGGCGCCGCGCCGGGAGCGTTCGGGCCGAGCCCGCTGTTCTCGCTGTCGGGCTCCAACGACGCCACGACCGTCTACCACGAGTACACGCACGGCATGTCCAGCCGGCTCGTGATCGACGCCGAGGGCCTCGACGCGCTGTTCACGGCGCAGGCCGGGGCGATGGGTGAGGCATGGAGCGACTGGTATGCGTTCGACGCGCTGGATCGCGACGACAACCTGGCTGATGCGCCCGGCGTCCCGGACGTCCGCCTCGCGGCCTACGAGACGGGCGACCGCGACGTGCTGCGCTCGCAGCCGATCGATTGCCCCGTCGGCGCCGACCCCGCATGTCCGGGCACCCCCACGGCCGGCGCCGGCGGCTACACGTTCGGCGACCTCGGCAAGGTCGCCGGCTTCGCCGAGGTCCACGCCGACGGCGAGATCTGGGCGCAGACGCTGTGGCAGCTGCGCGACGCGCTGATCGCCGATCACGGTCGCGCCGCCGGAATCGCCCGCGCCGAGCGGCTCGTGACCGACGCGATGCGCCTGTCGTCGCCCGAGCCGTCGTTTCTCGACCAGCGTAACGCGATCCTGCAGGCCGACGCCAACGACGCCCCCGCGGGCCAGGACGCCGCCACGATCTGGGCGGTGTTCGCATCGCGCGGGATGGGCTGGTTCGCCTCGGTGAGCTCCTCGTCGGACGTGCGCGTGATCGAGGACTTCTCGCTGCCGCCCGCGCCCGGCGCCGGCAGCGCGACCGTGCAGGGCACCGTTCGCGACGACGGCGCACGCGAGCTGGCCGACGTCGTCGTCGGCCTCGGCGGCCACGACACCGGGCTTGGTCCCGACCTGTCGGCGACGACGGACGGACACGGAGCGTTCGCGATCGCGTCGGTGCCGAGCGGCACCTATCCGAGGCTGCGCGCCCAGGCTCCGACCGGCTTCCTCGACGCCTTCGCCAACGATGTGTCGGTGCCGTCGTCGGGCAGCGTGACGCGCGATCTCGTGATCCGGCGCAACTGGGCGTCGGGCGCCGGCGGCGCGCACGTGCGCAGCTTCACCGGCTTGGACCACTCGGACTTCGGCTGCGGTCCCGCGCAGCTGATCGACGACGACCCGGGGACGGCCTGGGGCGTGGACGCTCCGGACTCGCCGGGTCTCGGAGGGCCCAAGCAGCTCGTGCTGGCGCTGCCCGCCGACGTGACGGTGACCGCCATCGCGATCGATCCTGGCCCCGGATGTGGCCTGGGCGACGAGTCGGAGCTCGGCAGCTACCGCATCAAGGTCGCCGCCGACGACGACGGCGATCCCGGCCACTTCGACACCGTGGCGACCGGCACGTTCGGCCCCGCCGACATCGGCGCGGCCCGCGACGTCGCGCTGCCGGCGACGACCCCCGGCGTGCGCTACGTCGAGCTGCAGGTGCTCGGCAACCATGGCGACCCGATCGGCACGACCCCCGCCGAGCTGCAGGTCTTCGGGCACCCGACGACCCCCGCGGAGCTCACGCCCGTGGCGCCCGTGGCGCCCGCGGCGACTCCGCCGGCGCCGCAGACGAAGGGCGAGGCCGGCGCGCCCGGTCCGGCGGGTCCGGTGGGCGCGCGCGGCCCGCGCAGCCGCATCGTCCCGAAGGTCACCTGCAAGCTGCACGGCACGCGCACGATCGTCTGCGCGTTCGGCACGCGCGCGGGAGCGATCGCCGGAGCGCGAGCACGGCTGTCCTACCACCGGCACACGATCGCGACCGGGAGGGTGCGCGGACGCAGCCTGCGCCTGCGCGCGCGCCACGCCATACGTCATGGCCGCCACATCCTCACGATCACCCGCGGGCACGGGCGCAGCGCGACGGTGCGCCAGATGGCGGTCAAGCTCTGACGGCGCCGGCGTCATCGCCCACCGCGACGTGCGGGCGATGACGCGCGTGCCCCGCGCCGGGCGCCTGTGGTTGACCGTCCGCGGCTCGCGACCGGGGCGCTACGCTGCGTGCAGCCCACAGCCGCACGACGCGGGGGAGAAGCGCATGAAGACCCAGATGGTCTGTCTCGAAGATGGCATCACGTCTTGCGGCTTTCGCAAGATGGCCGCGTACGTCGCCCAGCTGCAGCCGGGCACGGAGTCCTGCTACATCTCGACCGAGCGCTACCGCAGCGTCAAGGCCGCCGTCCGCGGGATGGGCGACAAGGGCCGCATGCCCGACGAGCAGGTCGACGAGATCGCGCAGGGGCTGAAGGACGCCGACCTGCTCGGCTTCTCCTCGATGACCGGCTACGCCGACCTCACGCACCGCGTCATCAAGCGCGTGCGCGAGCTCAACCCCTCGACGTACATCATCTGGGGCGGCATCCACCCGATCATCCAGCCCGAGGACGCGATCCTCGGCGACGTCGACGCGGTCTGCACGGGCGAGGGCGAGTTCGCCTTCGAGGAGCTGTTGCAGGGGCTGAAGGAGGGGCGCGACGTCACCGACACGAAGAACTTCTGGTTCAAGCCGACCAACGGCAACGGCGGCCAGGAGATCGTCAAGAACCACTTCCTGCCGCTGATGACGGTCTCCGAGATGGAGTCGCTGCCGTTCCCGCAGTACGGCGAGGAGCACGAGAAGATCTACCTCCCCGGGCGCGGCTTCGTGAAGACGACCGTCGAGGACTACCTGCTCAACGACGGCCTCGGCTACACGACGCTGTGGTCGATCGGCTGCCCGTTTCACTGCGCGTACTGCGGCAACACGAAGTTCATCGCCAACGACGCGAAGTACA
>JAWVGK010000221.1:0-7548 GCA_033855155.1 Solirubrobacteraceae bacterium
CAGCCCGGCGGCGATCTCTGCGACGGAATCCGGAGCTGCGGTCATCGGCGACGGATGATAGGAACTTCGGCCGTGGCCGCCCTCGCCCTCGCCCTCGCCGCGTCGGCCCTGCCGCCCGGCCCGGTCGCGGCGCTCGTCGCGCTCGGCGCGATCGTCGCGGCCGCCGGCCATCTCGCCGGCTCGAGGCGGACGGTCGCCGGCGGCCTCGCGCTGCTGTTCGCCGCGAGCGCGCTGATGATCGCCGGCGCCTACCTCGCCTACCGCGACGACCCGGTCGATCCGCGGCCGTGCGCTGTGCCCGGAACCTGCTGAGCGGACGTGCAAGACGACGCCCGACGGGGAAGGAACACGCCATGAGCTCGAAGATCAAGGTCGTCATCGGGGTCGTCGTCGTCGTGGTGCTCGTCGTGGTCGCGATCGCCCTGCTGAGCGGCGGCGACGACGACAAGGGCTCGACGTCCGCTCGGTCGGCCGAGCAGGGCGGCGGCGACGGGGGCTCGGGGCCGAGCCTGCGGACGATCTCGACGAAGCGCTCGCGGGGCAAGAACGCGACCGCGGCGACGAGCGGCATCATCGAGCGCCCGCGGGAGATCTGGCTGCGCGTCAGCGCCGCTCCGAAGCAGGGCGTGACGGGCCAGTGGAACGTCTCCTGCGGCGCGGGTGCGACGGACTCCGACACCTTCACCGTCAAGCCGCCGAACCTGATGAAGCTCCGGATCCCGGGCAAGACCGCGAAGTCCTGCATCGCCGGCGCGAGCGCGCAGCTCGACGGCACGGGCCGCCTGAAGCTGTCGATCCTGCGCGACCGCTGAGCCACGCCCCCGCGGGCTGATCCGCGGCCGGGGGCGCGCTTGTAGGGTCGCGCGACCATGCTCGACCGCATCGCGTCGCTGACCTGGCGGCGACCGAAGCTCGTTCTGGCGCTCGTCGGTGCCTTCGTCGTCGCGGCGGGCGCGTTCGGCTACGACGTCGAGCGCCACCTCAAGGCCGCGGGCTTCACCGACAGCGCCTCGCAGAGCGAGCGTGCGACGCGGGTGCTGCGCCGCGAGCTCGGCTACGACGCAAGTCCCGGCATCGTCGTGCTCGTGCGCGGCCGCGACGGCGCGAAGCTCGACGTCTTCAGCCCGGCGGTCCGCCGCGAGGTCGACCGCATCAGCTCCGCGCTCGCCGCGACGCGCGACGTCGGCCACGTCGTCAACCCGCTGCGCGACCGCGAGGCCGCCGGCATGCTGATCGAGCGCGGCGGCGCCGGCTCGCTCGTGATCGCGGCCGCGCTGTCGACGCAGGACATCGAAAGCGACGGCGGCGAGGCCGCCGAGGAGGCGCGGCGGCGGATCGGCGCGAGCACGCTCGACGTCGGCATGGGCGGCTTCGCGGTGAGCTTCGACGAGGTCAACGACGAGACGCGCGAGGACCTCACGCGCGCCGAGCTGATCGCCTTCCCGATCCTCACCGTGCTGCTCTTGCTCGTCTTCCGCGGCGTGATCGCGGCGGCGATCCCGCTGCTGCTGGGGATCTTCTCGATCCTCGGCACGTTCCTCGTGCTGCGCGTGATGTCCGCGATCGTGGACACGTCGCTGTTCGCGCTGAACCTCGCGACGGCGCTGAGCCTCGGCCTCGCCGTCGACTATGGGCTGCTGCTGGTGTCGCGCTACCGCGAGGAGCTCGATCGAGCCGGCGGCGCGACCGAGGAGGCGCACCGCCGGACCGTGGTGACGGCGGGCCGGACCGTGCTGTTCTCGGGCTTCACCGTCGCGGCCGCGCTGGCGGCGCTGATGCTCATGCCGCAGCGCTTCCTGTACTCGATCGGTGCCGCGGGAGCGGCCGTCGGGCTGCTGTCGGCCGTGACCGCGATCCTCGTCGTGCCGTCGATGCTGGCGCTGCTGGGAACGCGCATCGACGCGCTGGCGATCCGCAGGGGGCCGGCGGCGTCGGGGCACGCCAACGGCTGGTACCGACTCGCGAAGGCCGTGATGCGGCGCCCGCTCGCGGTCGCGCTCGGCTGCACGGCGCTGCTGGCGCTGGCCTCCTCGCCGCTGCCGTCGATGGCGCTGTCGGGGCCGAGCGAGGACGCCGTGCCGCCGAGCTCGCCCTCGTACGACGTCAACGCGTACGTCGCGCACAGCTACTCGCGCGGCCTGGCGTTCCCCGTCGTCGTCAGCGTCCGGGGCGACGCCACCGCGGCCGAGCTGGCGCTGCTGCAGCGGCGCATCTCGGCGCTGGAGGGCATCGACGGCGGGTCGCCGTTCCAGCGCCCCTCGCCGCGCCTCGCCTTCGCGCAGTTCACGCCGGCCGGTCGGGCGCTCGACGACCGCGTCCAGGATGCGGTGCGGGCGATCCGCGCCATGCGGCTTGCGCGGGGCGAGGTCCTCGTGTCCGGCAACACGGCGCGCGTGATCGACGAGGAGGAGAGCCTCGTCGCCCACCTGCCGCTCGTCGGCTCGATCATCGCCGCGACGACGCTACTGCTGCTGTTCGCGCTGACGGGATCGGTCGTCCTGCCGATCAAGACGCTGGTCTTGAACGTGCTGACGCTCGGCGCCTCGCTCGGCGTGATCGTGCTCGCCTTCCAGGAGGGCCTGCTCGACGGCGTCTTTCACTACACCGGGCCGGCCGCGATCGAGGTGACGAGCCTCGCGTTCCTGTGCGCGCTGACGTTCGGCCTGGCGACGGACTACGCGGTGCTCGTGCTGGCGCGCGTCAAGGAGCAGCACGACCTCGGCGCCACCGACGAGGAGGCGGTCGCGGTCGGGATCGGTGCGACCGGGCGCGTCATCACCGCGGCGGCGGCGGCGCTCGCGGTGGTCTTCCTCGCCTTCGCCGTCAGCAAGGTGTTCTTCATGAAGCAGATCGCGATCGGCGAGGCCGCCGCGGTGATCGTCGACACGACGATCGTGCGCGCGCTGCTCGTGCCGGCGCTGATGGGGCTGTTCGGCGACTGGAACTGGTGGGCGCCCGGCCCGCTGCGGCGCCTGCACGCGCGCTTCGGGCTGACCGACGCGTAGGCGTCCCGGCCGCACCCGGGCTCAGACGACCTGTTGGCACGAGGCGCAGCCGGAGCGCGCGCAGCAGGGGTGTCTCACCGAGCGGCTCGTGGGCATGTACCGGGGGTTCCCGGATGGTTGCGGTCAGGGCCCGGTGCGACGGTGGGCTTCACACCCCATCCCGTCGACAACCGCAGGAGTTCTCCCATGAGCACAACCGAGAAGAGCAAGCCAGGCGTCTCGACGCCGACCTCCTACACGCTCCAGGGCGATGGCGTGCACGTCAGCTACTCGACGACGAGCTTCCAGGGCCAGCCCCGTTTCGACTACCACGACGGCCGCGTCACGCAGTCGTTCGTCGGCGACGAGATCCGCACCGAGCAGACCGAGATCGGGACGCTCGTGACGGTGACGATCATGCTGACCGTCGACCGCGGCTCGACGTCGTTCAGCCTGCTGCTCCCGACGGTCAACGTCGGCCCCTCGAAGTCCGCGCCGATCAGCACGATCGGCATCACGACACGCCACAGGTTCGCGATCCCCGCGTCGCTGAACCTCGGCCAGACCGAGCTGTACACCGTCACGCAGCTCACGGGCACGGCAGAGGACATCGACTTCTGAGCCGCCGAAGCGAGATCGCCGCGAGCGCCCTCGGGCGAGTCGCGGCGATCTCGACGCCTCACACGTTTCCCCAAGTCGTCGATCACGCGCCGTGAGCGCTCTTGACCGGCGCACCACACCCACGATGGAGGTTTCTCTCGATGCAACGTAGGATCCTGATGTTCCCGGTCATCGCCGCGATGATCCTCGGCACGGTCACCGGCTTGGCCGCAGCCAAGACTCACGACACGAAGTCGCGCGCACGGGCCGCGCAGGGGGCGCAGGTGACCCATCTGCGCCTGACAGCATCCACGCCGCAGCTCGCGGCATGCATGCCACACGCCTCGCTCCGCGTCACCGTCAAGTCGACCGTGGACCAGCTCGGGTTCGACAGCTTTCGCGTGCGTGCCCGCAACCTCGCGCCCGACCGCGCGTACACGGTGTTCCTGCTGGAGACCGCGGGTCCGCCGTTCGGTGCCGCCGAGTACATCGGCGACATCTTCACCGACCGCTACGGGAACGCGACGAACACGTTCAAGCTGATCGTCGGCGAGGCGTTCGCCAGCACGCTGGTCAACGGCGTGCGCACGCGCGTCGACCTCAACCGGGTTGGCATGTGGTTCGCCGACCCCGCAGACGACGACTTCTGCCCCGCGACGCCGGGCACGGACAAGATCACCCCGTTCGACGGAGACGGGGAGGCAGGCGTGCAGGCCTTCAACTCGGCCAACACCGGGCCTCTGCCGGCGCCGTAAGACGCATCCCGCGTGCGGTGGCGCTCGTGAGCCCGGCTCCGAGCGTCACCGCCCGCAACGGCTTGTCGTACTCCGGCCGCGCGAGCTCCTCCGCGGCGCCGTATGAAGCGCCGGACCGCAGCGCGGTATAGCAGGGGTTCTGCCGGTCCGCTGTGGCCGTGTTGCGTGGACGTCGGGCCGGTTCCTCCTGAAACCCCGCCATCGAGCGCCCCGCGGTCGGGCCGGTCCGCGCCGGTCGCATGCAGGCGTGAGCGTTTGGCTTGGCCAGGACGGGCATGACACGTCCCAGCCCCCGCGCCTTCGAAGCGGTGCGGGACCCATCCATGAACCGGAGGACATGCCATGAGCGAGGCTGACAGGACCGCCCGCCCGGTGCGGAGCGCCGCGCCGGCCAGGGAGGTCGCCCAGCCAGATGACCACGCGCCGCTGCTCAGCGAGCTGGGCAGGACCACGATCGGCGACGGCGTCGTGACGAAGGTCGCCGGCCTGGCCGCGCGCGAGGTCCCGGGCGTCCACGAGCTCGGTGGCTTCGCCGCGCGAGCGGTCGGCAGCGTCACCGAGAGGGTCGGTCTCGGCGACGCGTTCAACCAGGGAGTCTCGGTCGAGGCCGGCGAGACGGAGGCGGCCGTCGACCTCGCGCTGGTGATCGACTACGGCGAGTCGATCCCCCGTGTCGCCGACGCGGTGCGCCAACACGTCATCAAGCGCGTGGAGGGCATCACGGGGCTCACGGTGATCGAGGTCAACATCACCGTCAACGATCTGTACTTCCCCGGCGACGACCAGGCGGGCGCAGCGCCTCGGGTAGCGTGAGTGGCCGGCGACAGCGCCGTTTCCCGACGGGTCGTTCTCGCTCGGCTGGCCGCAGACGTCATCGCGCGCACGGACGGCATCGCGGCGACCGCTGGACCGGCGGGCCGCTGGCAGACCGCCGGCTCGCACCAGTCGGTTCCCGGCGTCCTGGCCGTCGAGGATGCCCGGGGGCGCGTGGAGCTCGAGCTGCATCTCGTCGCTCGGTGGCCGATCCAGATGCCCCTCGAACAACTCGGTGAGCAACTGCGCGAGCGGCTGCGTGGCGCGGCCGGACTCGCGGGCATGGATCAGCAGCTCGGTGCGGTGTCCGTCGCCTTCGACGACGTGCAAGCGGACGCCGGGAGCGCGCGATGACGCTGTTCGTCGCCCGTGGCCTGGCGCGCCTGACGGCGCTCGTTCTCAGCACGACGCTGGCCGTCGGAGGCCTGGCCGTCGCCGTCTTCAGCGTGCAGGGCGACAGCCCGACGCTGAGCCTCCCGTCGCTGGCCGGGCACATGCGCCTCGACGATCTCCTGGCCCGTGTGGGGATGACGCTGGCTGGCCTCGAGGCCGCCGGCTCGATCGCGAAGGTCGCCGCGGTCGCGGGCGCCGGCACGGTCGTCCTCGGCTTGCTGTTGCTCTTCGGCGTGTTCGGCCGCACCCGCGAGCGTCTTGTCGTCCTGCGCAGCGACGACGCCGGCACGATCGGCGCACGTCGCCGCGCGGTCGCTCAGGTCGCGGTCGCCGTCGGCGAGCAGTCGCGCGACGTGCTGCGAGCCACGGCCACGACGGCGGCGCGCCGCCGCCGCGGAGGCCGGCTGCGCGTGAAGGTCTACCTCGCCGAATCGGCGGATGGGGCCGCCGTCACCGAGGCGACCCGCGTCCGGGTGCAGGCGCTGGCCGCGCCGTTCTCGCTGCGTCTACGGATCCGAGCCGTACCACGCCGCGGCGGCGGGGTCGCGTGATGCTCCGCCAGCGCGTACGCGCGCGTTCGGTTCCGGTCGCGCGCGTGGCCGCCGACGCCGTGGTGACCATCTTCGCGCTGGCCCTGGTGTGGGGCGGCGCGCTGCTCGCGCTGCTGGCGTTCAAGGTCTCGAGCGGCACGGTCGACGGGCTGTCGGGCTACCGCAGCGCCTATGACTACCTGGCGGGGCTCGGGCCCGCGGACGCCAGCCCTACGACCCGCCTGGTGGCCGCCCTCGGCGGGCTGAGCGCGTGCGTGATCTTCGGCTGCCTGGCATGGCGACTCGTCCCGCGCCCCTACCTCGCCCGTACCCAGCTGCGTCTGACCGGCGACGCGCGCGGAACCCTCGACGTCCATGCCCGCGCGATCGAACGGGCGGTCGAGCTCGCCGCGCTCGATCACCCCGCGATCACGGCGGCCAGCGCGCGCTACGCCACGGATGACCTGACGATCCACGTCAGCGCCGGTCGCGCCGACGCGCTCGCCGGCACCCTGCAAGACGTCCACCGGCGCGCTCGCGAAAGCCTCGCGCTCCACGAACTGCCCGTCCTCCCCGTGAACGTCACCCTCGTCCGCTTCGAGCCACAGAACCGAAGGGAACTGCAATGACCAACCGCCACTTCGCCGCGCTGCTCGGATTTGCCTTCGTCGCGGCCTGGATCGCGCTGAGCTTCGGCTACGCGATGCTGTGCCTGCTCGGCGCCGGCGCCTTCTACGCCATCGCCGCCGTCCTCGAAGGCGACGTCGACCTCGGCGAACTGCAATCGCGCGTGACGCGGGAACCGCCGGGAGGCTCGGTCGGCTCGCCGAGCGCGAGCACGATCCCTCGCCCGCGCGTGCGGTAGACCTGCGATCCCGCGTTGCAAAGCCGCCCGGGCATCGTCCCTTTCAGCCAATCGGGGCCCAAGTGTGGCCTTGGGCCCCGATCGCGATCGTCTTCGCTCTTGGCCTGATCGGCGGCGTCATCCTGAGGACGAGCGTGACCAGGCGGCTGCGCAGCTGAAGCCCGAGGCGCTACGCCGGGGCGCGTCGTCGCTCGAGCGTCTTCACGTGATCGACAGGCGCACCCAGGCATTGCCCAGACCCAGGCACTGATTGCCCGTACCGTTGTCGCTGTTTCGGGCGTAGTAGCCGTTGTCGCCGAAGTTGTTGTCTTCGTATCCGAGGACGAGCGGCCCGGCCTCAGCGACGAAGACCTGGGTTCCGACGAGTCCCTGCAGTCTCCTGTCGACGTACCCGGGAAGTCCGATGAGGCCGTGGTACAGGTCGCTGTCGGAGGCCGGATCGACGTAGCGCTTCCACGTCTTGCCGTGCCCACCGGTCTGCACGCAGCCGCCGGCTTCGATGAAGACGCGGTTGCCGGCCTCGAACTGGATCTGCGGGTACGTGGTCGCCTTCTGCCGCACGTTGGGCTCGATGACGAAGCAGTGCATCGGCGCGCGGGCAGCATCGC
>JAWVGK010000222.1:0-4993 GCA_033855155.1 Solirubrobacteraceae bacterium
CGACGCGAGCAGCGCGCGGCCGGCCGGCGCGCACCACGTCCGCCCCTGGCGCCCGCGACCGGCGCGCTGCTCGCGCGCGGTGACGAGCATGCCGTGCGGCGCGCCCGCCATCGCGAGCGCGCGGGCACGATCGTTCGTCGAGTCGGTCTGGCGCAGGTGCAGCCGCGGCGTGCCGAGGCGCCCGCTCACGCGAGCGAGATCTGCACGCGAGCGTAGATCTCGAGGCCGAGCGCGTCGAGCGCCGAGCCGCGGTTGATCGCCAGCGAGAGCGCGCCGTAGCTGTCCTCGTAGAGCAGCAGCCCGCCCGGCGCGACGTCGGCGAACGTCACCGCGTGCGCCGCGCGGACGCCGTTGACGATGACCATGCTCGAGGACCGCAGGCCGCTCGCGTCGAGGTCCGCGGCGTCGGCGTCGAGCATGACGTTGCCGAAGCGGTCGGCGTGCAGGACGTGCGCGACGAGGCCGCCGTCGCCGACCTGCGCGCAGGGCAGCTCGAGCGTCACGAGCGCGGCGGGATCCAGCGGCGCGCCGACCTTCGCGAGCGGCGTGCCGCGGGCGAGGTGCGCGGCGACCGGCGCGAACACGTCGCGGCCGTGGAAGCTCGCCGACGCCGGCACCAGCCGCAGCCCGGAGGCGCCGACGTCGACCGCCTCCGCGACGCCGCCGAAGCGCTGCGCGGCGAGCGTCAGCAGCCCGTTGTCGGGGCCGACGAGGATCCGGCCGTCGTCGCCCGCGCAGCGCAGCGCGACCGCCCGGCGCGCGGAGCCGACGCCGGGATCGACGACCGCGAGGTGCACGCCGGCGGGCATGTACGCGAGCGAGCGCGCGAGCATGATCGCGCCCGACCGCACCTCGTGGCGCGTGATCCCGTGCGTGATGTCGATGATCCGCGCGTCGGGCGCGATCCGGGCGATCACGCCGTGGCACACGCCGACGAAGTCGTCGTCGAGGCCGTAGTCGCTGAGGAACGTCACCGTCGCCACCGGCGGTCGAGTGTAGTTGTGACGACGGCGCCGGCGGGGCCGCGCCCGAGGTGCCCCGCCCGACGATCTGGCCCAGATCTCGTTCATCCCCGGCCGGGAAGCACGGGCAACCTCGTGCGGATGCCCGCGCGCGTCGACCGGCGTCACGGTCGCAGCGCACGCGCTGCTACCTGCACCCGGTAACCATGCACCCAGGCGATCGTCGTGCGGGGGCGCATGCGCCTCAGCCGCGCCCCGCATCCTCGAGCAGCGCCGCGACGAGCCCGTCGGGCGTGTGCTCGGCGGCCTCGACGTCGGGGGCGAGGCCGTGCTCGCGCAGCGCATCGCTCGTGATCGGGCCGATCGACACGATCCGCGACCGCGACCGCGGACGACCCGCTGCCTCGACGAAGAAGCGCACCGCCGACGCCGACGTGAACGTCACGTAGTCGGCGCCCAGCGCGGCGTCGCGCGTCGCCTCGCCGAGCGGCTCGGCGACGGTCCGGTACAGCGCGAGGATCTCGACCTGCGCGCCGCGCGCGCGCAGCGCGTCGGGCAGCACGTCGCGCGCCCGCTCGGCGCGCGCGATCAGGGCGCGGCGCACGGGCCGGTCGGCGAGCGCCTCGACGAGCGACTCGGCGACCGCGCGGGGCGGCACGACGTCGGCTTCGATCCCGCCGGCGCGCAGCGCGTCGGCGGTGCCGGGCCCGATCGCGGCGATCGCCGGTCCGTGCAGGTCGCGCGCGTCGCGGCAGCACTCGAGCAGGCGGCGCGCGCCGTTGGGGCTCGTCACGCACAGCAGGTCGAAGCCGGTCAGGTCGGGCAGCGTCGCGTCGAGGGGCTCGACGCGGATCGCCGGCGCCTCGACGACGCTCGCGCCGAGCGCGCGCAGGCGGCCCGCCAGCGCGCTCGCCTGCGCGCGCGCTCGCGTGACCGCGACGCTGCGCCCCGCCAATGGTCCGGCTCCGAACCATGCGAGCTCCTCGTGCAGCGCGGCGACCGGCCCGACGACGGTGATCGCCGGCGCACGGACGCCAGCCACGGCTGCGCGCGCTGCGATGTCGGAGAGCGTGCCGGTCACCGTGCGCTGGTCGTGCAGCGTGCCGCGCTGGACGACCGCGACCGGCTCCGAGCCGGGGCGCCCGCCGGCGACGAGCTGCGCGGCGATGCGGTCGAGGCTGCGCACGCTCATGTAGAAGACGAGCGTGCCGGGGAAGGCCGCCAGCGCCGGCCAGTCGATCAGCGTGTCGGGCTTGGACGGGTCCTCGTGGCCGGTGACGAACGCGACCGCGGCGCTGACGCCGCGCTGCGTGACGGGGATCCCGGCGTAGGCCGGCGCGCCGACGCCCGCGGTCACGCCCGGCACGACCTCGAAGTCCAGGCCGGCCGCGCGCAGCAGCTGCGCCTCCTCGCCGCCGCGGCCGAAGACGAACGGGTCGCCGCCCTTCAGCCGCACGACCTCGCGGCCGGCGCGCGCGTGGCGCAGCAACAGCTCGTTCGTCGCCTCCTGTGCGACCTGGGCCCCGCCTCCCACCTTGCCGACGTCGACGAACTCGGCGTCCGCGCGCGCACCGTTGAGCGCGCCGTCGGGGATGAGCTTGTCGAAGAGGATCACGTCGGCGCGCGCGATGAGCTCCAGCGAGCGCGCCGTCATCAGCCCGGCGGCGCCGGGACCGGCGCCGACGAGGTAGGCGGTCATGGGCGCCGCTCCTCGTCGCCGGTAGCGAGCTCCTCGGCGCGGCGCAGCAGCTCCGCGGCGCCGGCGGCGAGCAGCCGCTGCGCGCCGAGCTCCCCGGCCGCCCGCGGCGTCGGCGCCGGCGGCGACTCGTCGCGCAGCCACTGCGAGCCGTCGGGCAGGCCGACGAACGTCCGCAGGACGATGCCGTCGTCGCCGATCGTCGCGTGCGCGCCGAGCGGCGTGTTGCAGCTCGCCCGCAGGCCCGCGACGAGCGTGCGCTCGGCGAGCAGCGCGTCCCAGCTCGCGGCGTCGGTGATCGCGCGCGCGGCGGCGAGGACGCGCTCGTCGCCGGCGCGACCCTCGAGCGCGAGCGTGCCCTGCCCGGCGGCGGGCACGAGCTCGGACAGCAGGCAGCCGATCTCGTCGGCGCGGTCGAGGCGCTGCAGGCCGGCGGCGGCGAGCACGAGCGCGTCGAGATCGCCCTCGGCGAGCCGGCGCAGGCGGGTGTCGACGTTGCCGTGAATGACGACGACCTCGAGGTCCTCGCGCAGCGCGCGCAGCTGCGCCGCCCGGCGCGGGCTGGCGGTGCCGACGCGCGCCCCGTGCGCAAGCGCTGCGAGCGACACGGCGCCGACGAGCGCGTCGAACGGGTCGGCGCGCCGCGGCGCGCCGACGAGCTCCAGGCCCTCGGGCAGCTCGCTCGGCACGTCCTTGGCGCTGTGCACCGCGAGGTCGATGTCGCCGGCGAGCAGCGCGAGCTCGAGCTCCTTGACCCAGCGCTCCTTGTCGTTGCGGGCGCGCGTGCCGTTGGTCGCGATCGGCACGAGCCGCGTGCCGTCGCCGAGCAGGTCGGCGACCGTCCGCGACTGCGCCAGCGCCAGCGGGCTCGCGCGCGTGCCGACGCGCATCGCCGTCAAGCGCCGGAGGCGCGGCGCGGCAGCGGGCGCACGTTGCCGCGGCCCGCCCCCGGCTCGTGCGGCGCCGCGGCGGTGTCGGGCGCGCCCTCGAGCCCGAACAGCTCGCGCATGATCTGCAGGCGCCCGTGGCTGCGGCCCTCGGCGAGCGTGCGCAGGTGCAGCGTCGGCTCGTGCAGCAGGCGGTTCATGACCGACCGCGCGACGGCCTCTACGCGCGCGCGGTCGCGCTCGGACAGCGACTCCCAGCGCTCGGCGTTCTCGTCGAGCACCTGCGCGACGATCGCGTCGCCGTAGTCACGCAGCGCGCGGATCGTCGGCTGAACGGCGAGCGAGCCGAGCCACTCAGCGAAGCGCGTGATCTCCTCCTCGACGATGAACACCGCGCGCTGGGCCTCGACCTCGCGCGCGGAGATCGTCAGCGCGACCCGCGCTTGGAGGTCGTCCATGTCGTAGAGCGTGACGCCATCGAGATCGCCGCAGGCGGCGTCGATGTCGCGTGGCACGGCGATGTCGACGAGCAGCAGCGGCCGGCCGCCGCGCGCGCGCATGACGAGCTCGAGCTCCTCCTCGCCGAGGATCGGGTGCGGCGAGGCCGTCGACGCGACGACGACGTCGGCGCCGAGCAGCTGCTCGGGCAGCTCGTCGAGCGCGACGACGCCGCCGTTGAACTGCTCGGCCAGCGCCCGCGCGCGATCGGCGTGGCGGTTGGCGACGAAGATCGTGCGCACGCCGCTGCCGGCGAGGGCGCGCGCCGTCAGCTCGCTCGTCTGGCCGGCGCCGATGATGATGACGTGGGGGTCGGGCTTGCCGCCGAGGTGGTCCATCGCGAGCTCGACGGCGACCGACGAGATCGACGCGCGCCCGGACCCGATCGAGGTCTCCGAGCGCACGCGCTTGCCGGTCAGCAGCGCGGCGGTGAAGAGGCGGTTGGTCATCGGCCCGGTCGTGCCGGCGGCGAGCGCCTCCTCGTAGGCGCGCTTGACCTGGCCCTGGATCTCGGCCTCGCCGACGATCATCGACTCCAGGCCCGCGGTCACGCGGAAGAGCTGGCGCGCGGCGTCGCAGTTGCGCGGCGAGTAGATGCGCTCGGCGAGCTCGGTCGGGCGGATGTGCGCGCGCTGGGCGAGGATCCCGAGCACGGCGCTCTCGGCCGCCACCGGGTCGCCGACGACGAGCGTGAGTTCGGTGCGGTTGCAGGTCGAGATGACGACGGCCTCGTGGACGTCGGGGTGGGCGGCGACGTCGTGGAGGAACGCGCGGACGGCGCTCTGCGTCAGGGCGAGGCGCTCGCGCAATTCGACCGACGCGGTCTTGTGCGAGATGCCGAGCGTGATGAGCTCGTGCTCGCTCATCGCGAGGACTCACCTTCCGAGTCGACCGCGACGACGGTCGAGCAATGGCGCGCTGTCACGCGGGCTCCTTGACGCGGCTCGCGG
>JAWVGK010000223.1:0-4143 GCA_033855155.1 Solirubrobacteraceae bacterium
GCCCCGCGGCCGGCGCCAGAGGCGCCCGCGCAAGCAGGCCATACCGCCCCGCGACCGGCGCCCACGGCACACGCGCCGGCGCGCCACGCGGCCGCGCGAGCGGTTCGCGCGGTGTCCACGGCATCGGCGCCGGGCGATGCGCAGGTGCCGCGACCGGGCGAGGCAGGGCCAGCGGTGGATCTGCACGTCGGGGCGGCGCTACCGCCGGCGGCAGCGGCGAAGCCGGTGGGCCGCCGCGCAGGAACGTCAGCGGATCGAGGTAGCGGCCGCTGCGCGCCTCGCGCACCCCGAAGTGGACGTGCGGGCGCCTGTCACGTGGGTCGCCAGAGCGGCCGGTCGCTCCCAGCGACGCTCCCCGCGCTACGTGCCGGCCCGCTCGCACCGCGATCCGGCCGAGCTGCTGGTAGGTCGCGACAAGCGCGCCGCAGCGCACGCTCACCGTCAGCCCTCCGCGCGGGACCCGCCCGGCGAAGCTCACCCGGCCGGCACACGTGCTGCGGATCAACTCGCCCGGCGCGGCGCGAAGGTCGACGCCGCGGTGCTGGCCGCGCGCATAGCGATCGGCGCTCAGCGCGAACGGGCGCAGCACCGCGCCGTCCACCGGCCGCTGCCAGGACCCCGCGCCGGCCGGCGGCGCGGTGAGCAGGAGGATCAGGAGTCCGAGCGCGATCGCAGGCACGCGCCAAAGCTACGGGCGAACCGCGGCCGTCAGCCGGCGTGCGCGTGTTTCGTTACAGGTTCACGCGCACAACGTCACAGACCACGGCAATTCCTGCGCAGAGGAGACTGGGCTCGCTCCGGCGCAGAGGAGAATGGGCTGTTCCTGCGCGAAGCAAGGGGCTGCTCACGCGCACAGACCAGGGCGGTTCCTGCGCAAGGAGAACGTGCAGCTCCCGCGCCAGGAGAACGGGCTGTTACTGCGCGAAGCAGCAACGCGGCTGCGCTCATGCGCAGAGGCCACGGCAGCTCATACGCAAAGGAGAACGGGCGAGCTTCTGCGGAAAAAGAGAACGGTGTTCCCGCGCGAAGCAGGAACGGCGCTGCCATGCGCAGAGACCGCGGCTGTCCTACGCAAGGACAACCAACCGGTGTTGTTCCTGGGCGAAGGAGACCCGGCCGTTCCGGCGGAAGGAGAACGGGGCGGTCTCCTGCGGTAAGAAAGGCGGGTCTGGCCACGGCGCAAGAGAGAACGAGGGTTATCCTGGCGCAAACGTGGACGAGGCTGCTCCTTCGAAGTAAACCACGGCTGTTCCTGTCCAGAAGAGGTGAACGAGACTGGCTCCTGCGCAGAAGGAGGTGAACCGGGCGGTTCCTGCAAACGCCGACGGGCGGCCCGACGCGCGAAGACCCGCGCCAAGCAACGCAGCCACAGCGCTCACCGCTCCTCCACGACCTCCTCGTACGCCCGCCGATCCGCTCGCTCGATCCACTCCTGCGCCGACAGGCGCGCCGGATCGCGGGGCGTCTCGGGATAGCCGAACGTCAATACCGTCGCGACTTGCTCGCCGTCGTCGTGGCCGACGATCTCCTGCAGCGCCGCTGCGTCGGCGATCCCGTTCGGGCACGAGCCGATCCCAAGAGCGGAGGCCGCGAGCATCATGTTCTGCGCGGCACGGCCCGCGTCGAACGACGTCGGGCCCTTGCCACCGATGACGACCGCCACGACCAGCGCCGCGCCCAGCACGTTGTCCGGCGCGTACACGCAGTCGGCCACCTGCCGAGCGAGCTCCGGCGAGCGCAGCACGACGAAGCGCCGCGCCTGGCGGTTCTTCGAGCTGCCCGCCACGCGCCCCGCCTCCATGATCCGCCGCACGGCGTCGTCGGCGACGCGGCGGTCGGCGTACGACCGCAGCTCGCGCTTGCTGACGATCGCGAGGTAGGCGTCCATGGCTACGCCCGCGCCATCGCGTCGACGCGCTTGATCCACTGGCGCAGGCGGAAGTGCTCGTCGTCGAGCTGCTGGTACTTGTCGAGGATCCGGTGAAACGACTCGTTGTCGAGCGGATCGCGCCCGGCCGCGTACTTCAGGAACGGGAACGCCGCGCAGTCGGCGGCCGAGAACTCGCTGCCCATGAGGTACTTGCGCCCGGCCAGCAGCGCCTCGAAGCCGTCCAGCGCGGCCGCCATCTCGCGGCCCAGCCGCGTGACCAGCATGTGGTCGGGCTCCTCCAAAGCCAGCTCGGCCTCGATCCGGTTCGGCGCGATCTTCCAGACGAGGTTGAACCAGTCGATGAAGATCAGCATCTCGGCGTAGCGCGCCTCGTCGCGCGGATACAGCGGCAGCGACGGCACGAGATCCTCCAGATACGCGACGATCTGCATCGAGTCGGGGATGACGCGGTCGTCGTGGACGAGCACCGGCACGAGCGGCTGCCCGCTGACCCGCTGCACCTCGCTGCGATCGGCGGGGTCGATGTAGCGCGACTCGACCTCGATGCCCTTGTGCGCAAGCGCCAGCGCGACGCGCTCGGCGTTCGTCGAGAAGTTCGCTCGGTACAGGCGCATCATGTCTCGGAAGCTACCGCCCCGCCGGACGTATCCGCCATCAGCGCACGGTACAGCGCGTTCGCCTTGACGCCCGTCAGCGACGCCACGACGGTGCTTGCCGGTCGCGGCTTGGCCCCCGCCGCGACGAGCCGGCGCAGCGCGTCGAGCGCCGGTTCGAGCGCGGGCTCGACCGCCGGCGCACCGCCGACGACGAGCACGACCTCGCCGCGCGGCGGCGTCTGGGCATAGCGCTCCGCGAGCTCGCCGGCGCTGCCGCGCACGATCTCCTCGTGCAGCTTCGTCAGCTCACGACAGACCACGACCGGGCGCGCGGGGTCGAGCGCGGCCAGCGCGGCGAGCGACGGCGCCACCCGGTTGGGAGACTCGAATGCGACGACCGTCTCGGGCGCACTGAACAGCGCCGCGAACTCGCCGCGCTTGCGCGGCAGGTAGCCGACGAAGCGCCACGTGTCCGACGGCAGCGCGCTTGCGACGAGCGCCGACATCGCGGCGCTCGGCCCCGGCAGGACCTCGATCGCGAGCCCCGCCGCGACGCACGCGCGCACCAGCACGAAGCCCGGATCGGACACCAGCGGCGTCCCGGCGTCGGACACCAGCGCGACGACGTCGCCGGCGAGCATCCGCTCGACGAGCTGCGTCGCCCGCGCGCGCTCGTTGTGCTCGTGGTAGCTGACGAGCTTCGCCGACACGCCGTAGCGCTCGAGCAGCACGCGCGTGCGGCGGGTGTCCTCGCAGGCGATGACCGTCGCGTCGCGCAGCGCGCTCAACACGCGCAGCGTGACGTCCTCGAGGTTGCCGATCGGCGTCGGGCAGACGACGAGCCGGCCGCTCATGCGAGCGTCCCGATCGCGTCGAGCGCGAGCGCGGCGGCGCCGAGCATGCCCGACTCCGCGCCGAAGCGCGCGGGCACGATCCGCACGTGCTCCTTGGACGGCGACAGCGCGCGCTCGGCGACGACCGCGCGCGCCGGCGCCAGCAGCAGCTCGCCGGCGCCGATGACGCCGCCGCCGACCACCACGACGTCGGGGTTGAGCATGTTCACGAGGTTCGCGATCCCGACACCCAACCACGAACCGACGAGCGCCAGCGCGTCGATCGCCGCGACGTCGCCGTCGTGGGCGAGCTCGGTGACGAGCGGGCCGCTGATCTCGCGACCCTCGCGCAGCGCTCGCCCCAGCCCCGACGCCGGCCGCTCGGACGCGATCCGCAGCGCCTCGCGCGCCAGCGCCGTTCCCGAGCACATCGCCTCCAGGCAGCCGCGGTTGGGGCAGTTGCCCTGACAGCGCGGGCCGTCGGCCTGGACGACCATGTGGCCGAGCTCGGCGCCCGCGCCCTGGCTTCCGCGCTGCAGCTTGCTGCCCACGACCAGGCCGCCGCCGATCCCCGTTCCGAGCGTCAGCAGCGCCGCGTCGCGCGCGCCGGCCGCCGCGCCGAAGCGCCACTCGGCGAGCATCGCGGCATTCGCGTCGTTGTCGACGAACACCGGCAGGCCGATGCGCTCGGCCATCAGGTCGCGAAACGGCAGGTCGGCGAGCGGCAGGTTGACGGCCATCACCGCGACGCCGCGCGCCTGGTCGATCAGGCACGGGATCCCGATGCCGACGGCGTCGACCGTTCCCGACGCGCCCTCGGTCG
>JAWVGK010000224.1:0-4466 GCA_033855155.1 Solirubrobacteraceae bacterium
GGCGGGGATCAGCTGGCCGCGATCGCTGGCCCCCTTCGACGTCGAGCTGGTCACGCTCGGCAAGGAGGGCGAGGAGGCGCGCACCGTGGCGGACTCGCTCTACGAGGAGCTGAGGGCCGCCGGACTCGACGCCCTGTACGACGACCGCACCTCGAGCGCGGGGGAGAAGTTCGCCGACGCCGAGCTCCTGGGTGCGCCGCTGCGCCTGACGGTGGGCAAGCGGGGGATCGAGTCGGGCGAGGTCGAGGCCCAGGTGAGGCGCGGCCGCGAGCGCCGTTCGCTGCCGCTCGAAGGCGCCGCACAGGCGGCGGCGGAGCTGTGGCGCGGGCTCGACTGACAACCCGGCGCCTGCTCGGCCTCGACCGCTCCGGCGGGATGCCGCCCGCAACGCGCAAGGGCGCGCCACTGAACCCCTGGACGATCCCGAACGCGATCGGCTTCATCCGCATCGCGCTCGTCCCGGTCTTCCTGGTGCTGGCGCTCGGCTCGGGCGACGGCCGCTACGCGCCGGCATCGATCGTCTACGCGGTCATCGGCGGCACCGACTATCTCGACGGCATGGTCGCGCGGGTCACCGGCCAGTACAGCCGGCTCGGCGCGCTGATCGACCCGGTCGTCGATCGCCTGCTCGTGGTGTCGGGCGTGGTCGTCTGCTGGAGGTTCGAGCTGCTGCCCCGCTGGGCGCTCGCCGTGCTCGCCGTACGCGAGCTGTTCATGCTGGCCGCCAGTCGCTTCGCGCTGCGGCACGGCCTCGACCTCGAGATCAAGATGCTCGGCCGCTGGGCGGTGTGGCCGACGATGTTCTCGCTGTTCCTCGCGATGGTGTCGGTCACGTGGGTCGCGGACGTGCTGCTCTACATCGGGCTGGCGATGACGCTGGCGACCACCGTCGAGTACGTGGTGGACGCTCGGCGGCAATATGTGGCCAAACCCTCTACCTCCGCTTGACGTTTCGGGGCTATACTCGCCGCTCCGCGGCATCGACCAGGGACGGAGCATGGACACTTTCCCGGATCTCGGGGCACTCCAGGATCAGGAGCTGAAGGACCTGATCGAGGAACTGACGCGCGAGGAGCAAGAGGTCTCCTACCGTCGCCGGATCCTTCACGGCAAGATCGACATCCTCCGCGCCGAGCTCGTGAACCGGCTGCGCAGGCGTCGTGAGGAGGGCGAGGCGGTCATCACCGGCGCCGACGTCCAGCAGCTGACGGACATCCTCAGCGGCAAGGGCATGCCGCCTGACCAGGCGCCACCGGAATCGTAGGCAGGGACCGGAGCGGTCCAGATGCACTGCCCTGAGTGCGGCTTCGTCAACACGGAGGGCTCGAACTACTGCCAGAAGTGCGGTGCGTTCCTCGCTGACGTGGGGCAGCACCAGGAGGGCGACGACACGACCGTCGCCTGGCAGATAGGCGAGACCGGCGACCTCAAGGCCGTCGATCCAGATGAGGTGGGAGGCGAGGGGGCGACTCTCGTCATCCGCTCGGGCGGCGGCAGGTCCGGAGAGACCTTCGCGCTCACAGGCGACCAGTCGCGGATCGGGCGCAGCCCGGAGGCGGAGGTCTTCCTCGACGACGTGACGGTCTCACGCAACCACGCGCTGCTGGTGCGGCGGCGCGACGGGGTCTACATCGACGACCTCGGCTCGCTGAACGGCACCTACGTGAATCGGAAGCGAATCGAATCCCACAAGCTCCAGGACGGCGACGAGCTTCAGGTGGGCAAGTACAAGCTGACTTTCCTCGGGTGAAAAATTATGAGCGTTGAAGTCGAACATGGACGTCCGCGTCCGCCCGCCGGCGTCGATGGCGATGGTGCCGTCGGGGAATCCCCGGTTCGGCAGAAGTCGCTGACCATCGGCGCCGTCTGCAAGCAGCTCGAACGGGAGTTCCCGGAGATCTCGATCTCGAAGATCCGCTACCTCGAGGACCAGAAGCTCCTCGCCCCGCGGCGGACCCCGGGCGGCTATCGCCTCTACGCGCCCACCGACGTCCAGCGCCTGCGCACCATCCTGCGCCTCCAGCGCGACGAGTTCCTGCCCCTGCGGGTGATCCGCCAGGAGCTCGCATCCGGGCGCGCCGTGAGCGAGCAGGTGCCGGGCAGCGGCAGCAAGGCCCCGGACCCGCGCACGCTGCGCCGCACCCGCCTGGGCGTCTCCGGCGGCGGCGCGCTCTACCGCCTGCAGGAGGTGCTCGACGAGACCGGCGCCGAGGCGAAGCTCGTGCGCGAGCTCGAGGAGTACGGCGTCATCAAGGGCGAGCAGCGGGCGGGCACCCAGTACTTCGACGAGACCGAGCGCGAGATCGTGCGCGCGGTCACCGAGCTCGCGCGCTACGGCGTCGGCGGGCGCAACCTGCGCGTCTTTCGCTCGTCGGCCGATCGCGAGGCGGCGCTGCTGCAGCAGATCCTCGCGCCGGCGCTGCGCTCGCGCAACCCCGAGCGCCGCAAGGAGGCGCTCGAGGCGCTGGAGAACCTCGCCGCGGTCGCGTCGCACCTCAAGCACCTGCTGTTGATCCGCGACCTGCGCCGGATCGCGAACTAGGATCCCTCCGCATGCCCGCTGCCGAAGCCTCGCTCGAGAGCTACATCCGCTCGATCCCGGACTTCCCGAAGCCTGGGATCGTGTTTCGCGACATCACGCCTCTGCTGGCGAGCCCGGCGGGCCTGCAGGCGTCCGTCGGCGCGCTCGTCGACATCGCGCGCGACCTGCGACCCGACGTCGTGATCGGCCCCGAGGCGCGCGGCTTCCTGCTCGGCCCCGCGATCGCGCGCGACGTCGGCGCCGGGTTCGTGCTCGCCCGCAAGCCGGGCAACCTGCCGCACGACACGGTCAGCGCCGACTACGCGCTGGAGTACGGCAGCGACGCGCTCGAGCTGCACGCCGACTCGATCAGCCCCGGCGCGCGCGTGCTCGTGCACGACGACCTGCTCGCCACGGGCGGCACGGCCCGCGCGCTGTGCGCGCTCGTCGAGCAGCTTGGCGGCGAGGTCGTCGGCTGCGCGTTCTTGATCGAGCTCGCGTTCCTCGGCGGACGGGCGTCGCTCGCGCCGCACGGCGTCCACGCGCTGATCAGCTACGACGCCGAGTAGCGCGTCTTACAGCAGCCCGCGCGCCGCGAGGCCCATCGCGAGGACCTGGTTCATGCCGCGCTCGTAGTGCTCGAGGTCGATCGCCGTCCCGCGCGCGGTGACCTCCGCGACGCGCCTGCGGTGTGCGCGCAGCTCCTCGAGCAGCCGCTGCTCGACGCCCGACGCATCGATCCGCGCGATGACGTCCTCGGCCGGCAGCGTCGCGAGCTCGTCGCGCGTCAGGATGCCGCGATCGACGGCCAGCACGAACACGCGGCTGGAGAAGTCGCGCTCGGGAACCTCGCGCCGCCACGTCACGACCATGTTCGCGATCTGGGTCAGCGCCTGGGCGTGCCACGCGATCTCGCGCACCAGCCCGATGTCGGTGGAGTTGCCGTCGCGGGGGTCGGATGCGGCCATCAGGTCGAGCGTCGCGAAGACCATGATGTTCATGCTGTGCGGCAGGTACGCGCGGTGCTCGGTGAGGTTGTCGAGCCCGGGGTAGCGTCGCGTGAGCACGACGTAGCGCATCGCGCTGAAGACCTGCTCGTAGTCGAAGCGCCACAGCAGGCGGTGGTGCTCCCAGCCGGGCAGCTCGCGGGCGCGATCCTCGATCTGCTGCCACAGCTCGAAGAGCAGCTGGAAGTACGGACCATCGATGTCGGCGCCGGACGGCGGCGCGCTGACGTTCATGAGCCGATCGATCGACGCCTGGAACTCGAGCTCGCGGCCGGGGACGTCGGCGAGGTCGTCGAACAGGACGTTGACGACGACCGCCAGCAGCTTCGTCGCGTCGACGTGCTCTCGCCACCGCTCGGGGACGACGCTCAGCTGCGTGTTGCGGATGCCGTGCCATGCCCAGCGCCACAGGAACGCCCGCCGTGCGTCGCCGACGCGCTCGTAGCGCTCGATCGCGTGCTCGACGACCGCCGGCAGCGCGGCCGCGCGAAGCTCCTCGAAGCCGTCGGTGAAGACCGGCAGCTCGTCGAGCGCCGCGTCGTCGTCGAACCACCTCTGGTGCTGGCGCTGGAGGCGCTCGCCGACGATGCGGGCGATGCTGCGATACAGCCGCGCGGAGAAGCCGGGGTTGTCCGCCTCGCATGCCACGACGTCCGCGGCCGGCACGCGCGCGACGCGCGCGGGCTCGGTCACGACGACCGTCGCGGACGCCGGGTCGCCGCTGGCGAAGGACATCTCGCCGACGAGGCTGCCCGGCCCGAGGGTCGCGACCTCGCGGCCGCGGACCTCGACCCGCGCCGCGCCCTGCTCGATCAGCAGCAGCGCGTTCGGGTGCCCGCCCTCGGAGATGATCGTGTCGCCGGGCGCGGACGCGAAGGTCTGCGCCATCCCGGCCAGCAGCGCCTGGTCCGCGGCCGTGAGCTCGTCCAGCGGCCACA
>JAWVGK010000225.1:0-2955 GCA_033855155.1 Solirubrobacteraceae bacterium
TCGATCCCGCCGCTGGCGTTCGTCAGGTGGACCTTGATGCGGCGCACGTCCTCCATCGCCCCGAGCGCGCGCTCGACCTCGGCCCGCACCGCGACCGCGTCGACGGACTCCTCCTCGCCGCGGTTCATCAGCACGCGCGCGCGGGCCAGCGCGTAGGCGACCTCGAGCGCCAGCCGCGCGTCGTCCTCGGCGTCGGAGACGACGAACATCTTGTCGCCGTTGAACTCGCGCAGCGGGCGCGTGCGCGCGGGCAGCTTGTCCTCCGACGGAACGACGAAGATGGCGAAGTCCGCGCCGCGCGTCTCGAGCGCCTCGTCGAGCTCGGCCAGCGCGCGGTTGCGCGACAGCTGCGAGTTCTTGGCCTCGAAGACGATCCGCCCGCGCGCGGGCCCGGCGCAGGCGTCAATCGCGACGACGACGTCGCCCTTGCGCCCGCCCTCGCCGCGCACGTCGCCGACGGCCTCGCAGTCGTCGCCCTGCGCGCTCGCGATCGCGTCGATCGCGAGCGCGACCGCCTCCTCGTAGCTGCGCCCCTTCGCCGTGCCCTTCTCGGCGACGGCGGCGATCTCCGCGAGCTTCTGCTTCTCGGAGCGCAGCTCGGAGATCTCGAGCTTCATCGCCTCGAGCTTCTCGGCCATCGCCTGGAGGTGCTGTGCCTGCTGGCCGGCGATCTGCTTCGTCGCGGCGAGGTGGGCGTTCTGAAAGCCTGCCAGCGGGTTGGAGTCGCCGTCGGCCGAGAACTGGCGGCGCAGGTCCTCGCGCATCTTCACCGCGACCTCGTCGAGGACCGTGCGCACGCGGTGCTGCACGGCGACCGACGACTCGTCGCCGAAGTGGCGCGCGAGCGCCTTCGTGACGTGCCCGTGCTCGGGCCCGAAGGCCTCGTCGACCTTCTCGTCCAACCGCTCGGCGACGCGCCGCGCGCGGTCGACGAAGGTCGCCTCGAGCTCGCGGGCGGTCTTCTCGAACTCCGCGCGCACGAACTCGGCATTTGCTCCTGTCAACTCGCGGTCGAGCACGCGCGCGCCGATCTCGATCGCCTCGGTCACGAAGCGCACCGGATCGTCGCGCTCGGCCGCCAGGCGCGCGGCCGTCTCGTCGTCGACGGTCAGCTGCTCGATCTGCAGCCGGCCGTGGCGGACGTAGACCTGCGTGAGCGGGAGGCGGATCGCGGCTTCCATGACGACGCTCCACCGTACGCCCCGGTCCCGACGGAACGGCCGAGCACGCGCGGGCGCCGGTCAGGCCGCTCGCATCCGCCACCAGTCGAGCAGGTCGGCGAGCTGATGCGACAGCGGGTTCGCGGTCGGCTTGCGCGCGCGCAGCAGCTCGAGCGCCCGGCCCGGCATGACGTCCTCGCGCAGCGCGATGATCGCCGTAACGACGGTCGCCGACCGCTGCCAGCCGGCGCGGCAGTGCACGTACACGCGCTCGCCCGCCTCCAGCCACGCCACCACGGCCTGGGCAGCGGCCTCGATCTGCGCCGGCGGCACGCTGCCGAAGTCGACGAGCTCGACGCGCTGCTCGTCGATCCCGGCCGCCGCCAGCGCGATCACGCAGGCGTCGCGGGCGCCGTCGTCGTACTCGACGTCCTGGACGAGGTTGAAGATCCGCGTGACGCCGGCGCCGGCAAGCGCGCCGACGTCCTGCACGTCCTGTGGGTAGGCGCCCATCAGCAGGTTCTCGCCGACCTCCGCGAAGCCGAAGTGCTCGAACCAGTCGGACATCGGTCGGAGGGTGCCACACGGGTTGCCGGGGCGCGCTCTACGCTCTGGAGATGCACGGCAGCGACCGTCCACGGCAGCATGCGCGCGCACGGCGGTGGCGACCGCCGGCGTCGCTCGTCGCGCCGACGGCGCCCTAGGACGCCTCGTGGACCTGCTCGCCGCGGCGCTCGAAGAGGCCGGTGGGACGGCCGCGCCACGCGAGCGCGTCGCTCGCCTGCGCGCGCTGCTGCGCGACGCCCTCGCGCGCTCAAACCGCGAGCTCGCGCTGGCGCGCTCGGGTCGCGAACAGCCCGTGGTCGTCGTCTTCGCGGCGACGCCCGACGCCCTGGTCGCGGTCGTGCCGGTCGCGCAGGCGTTGCGCGTGGACCCGCACGCGGGCAGCGAGCGGGCGTGGCTGCTCGCCGCGGCGGCGATCGGCGCGCTCGTGGAGATCGCACAGCCGCCGGCGCCGCGCGGCGCGGGCGACCTGTTGCTGCAGACGGGCACGCTGGACGGGCACCTCGCGCTGCGGCTGCCGACCACGGCGCCCGAGGACGCCGAGCTCGCGGCGGTCGCCTTCGAGGAGCACGTCGCCGGCGTCGCGCGGCTGCGGGCGCGCGCGCTCGCGCTGCCACCGGACGTCGTCGCCGACGCCGGCGACTGGCGCAGGCCGATCGCGGCGGCGCTGCGCAGCGCGGAGACGATCGCGCGCCTCGGCGGGCACCCGGCCGACCCGGCCTCGGTCGCCGAGCATGAGGACGCGGTGCTGGCGCTGCTCGAGGCCCACGACGCGACCGCGGCCCGGCCGCACGACGACCCGCAGCCGGCGCGGCGGATCGCGCGGCGGATCCTGCAGCGCCTCAACGGGATGGGCAAGTGGGGCGGCTACCACACCGACTTCCGCCACCTCGCGCGCGGCTTCGCGGGCAACGACCGCGCGCTCGCCGACGAGGTCGGCGAGGCGCTGCTGGCGGCGGGGCTGCTGGCGGAGAAGCCGAGCGTCGGCCAGCGCCACGTGTTCCTCAACCCGCGCCGCGCGGCCGACATCCACGGCTTGATCGAGCGTGGCGCGCTGCCGTCCGACCTGCACCTGCCGTAACCCGCACCGCCGCTAGTGGGTCGTCCCGAACGTTGTGCCTGAAACGCCGGGATGCCGGCGCCGTCAGGCAAGGACGCAGGATCGAAGGTGTGGCTCTGCCACATCGAGATCCGAGGACGCCGCCTGGCGGTGATCGGCGCCCGGCGTTTC
>JAWVGK010000226.1:0-4156 GCA_033855155.1 Solirubrobacteraceae bacterium
TCCTACTACGAGATCGGGACGGCGCTGACCGCCAACCACGGGCACGCGGCGATGATGGGCGTCTACGGCATGCTCGCGCTGGGCCTCGCGCTGTTCTGCCTGCGCTACCTCATCCCGGCCGAGCGATGGCCCGAGCGGTGGGCGAAGGTCAGCTTCTGGTCGACGAACATCGGCCTCGCGTGGATGTGCTTCGCGACGCTGCTGCCGCTCGGGATCCTCCAGCTCTACGAGTCGGTGAACTCCGGCTACTTCGAGGCGCGTCAGCTGAAGTTCCTGACGAACGACACGAACGCCCTGATCGAGTGGCTGCGCCTGCCGGGCGACGTCCTGTTCATCGCCGGCGGCGCGGTTCCCGCGCTGTACGTCGCCTACCTCGGCGTCCGTCACACGGTCAAGCGCGTCACGCTCGACGAGCCGGACGACATCCTGTTCACGGACATCGCGGTTGCTCACGGCACCGTGTTCGACGCCGAGGAAGCCAGCGCGGCGAGGGTGACGACATGAACGTCGAGGTCGTCCTCGCCGCGGTCTACGCGGGCGTGCTCGTGCTGTGCGCGTTCGGCCTGGAGTGGCTGTCGGCGCACACGCACCGGCGCTCGCTGCGCTACCGCACGGCCGGCTTCACCTACGACGCGGCGCACGATCACTGGCGCTGCCCGGAGGGCCAGCATCTGTGGCCGCACGACTTCGACCACGAGCGCCGCCTCGTCCGCTACCGGGCGAAGGCGCACGTCTGCAACGGCTGTCCGCGCAAGGCGGACTGCACGGACTCCGATCGCGGTCGCGAGATCGTCCGCCCGCTGGACCCCTGGCCGCACTCGGAGGCGGGCCGCTTCCATCGCGGCCTGTCGCTGATGCTCGTCGCGCTCGCCGTCTTCACGCTGCTCGTCGCCGGCGCGCGTCATCACGGGCCGGCCGAGCTGGGGCTGCTGCTCGGCGTGCTCGTCGTCGCGGCGCTCGCGGGTCGCTGGCTCGTGCGCGACTTCCTGACGCATCCATCCGGGTTCCCGGAGCCGACGGCCGCTCAGGGCCTCGGCTTCGCGGCGGCCGCGCCCGAGGGACGCCGCACGCGCACGCGCTGGGCGTCGCAGAGCCGGGGGGACTGATGATCGCGCTGCTCGTCGCCGGGGCCGTCGTCGTCGTGCTGCTCGCCTCCGTCGCGAGCGTCAGGGTGGTGCGGGAGTACGAGCGCGCGGTCGTCTTCCGACTCGGCCGGCTGCTGCCGGTCAAGGGACCGGGTCTCGTGGTGCTGATCCCGGCCGTCGACCGGATGGTCCGCGTGGACCTGCGCACGGTCACGATGACGGTGCCACCGCAGGAGGTCATCACGCGCGACAACGTTCCCGCCCGCGTCGCGGCCGTCTGCTATTTCCGGATCGTCGACCCGACCGCCGCCGTGACCGAGATCGAGGCCTTCGGCCCGGCGACGTCGCAGATCGCGCAGACGACGCTGCGCTCCGTGCTCGGCGGCGCGGACCTCGACCAGCTGCTGGCCGAGCGCGACCGGCTCAACGAGCGCCTGCAGCAGATCATCGACGAGCAGACCGAGCCCTGGGGCATCAAGGTCTCGACGGTCGAGATCAAGGATGTCGAGATCCCCGAGGTCATGCAGCGCGCGATGGCGCGCCAAGCCGAAGCCGAGCGCGAGCGCCGCGCGAAGATCATCAACGCCGAGGGCGAGTTCCAGGCGGCCGAGAAGCTCGCGGCCGCCGCCGCGATCATCGATCGCCAGCCGTCCGCGCTGCAGCTGCGCTACCTGCAGACGCTGCTGGAGATCGGCGCCGACCAGAGCTCGACGATCGTGTTCCCGCTTCCGCTCGACATGATCGCGCCGTTCCTCGCCCGTGGCGCGCGCGAGGGCGCCGGCACGGCCGATCCAGCCGCGCCGTGACGAGCTGCAACGGCGCCACGCGGGGCGCGGGCTGCAGCTCGCGCGGAGTCGCGAACCTGCGACCGCTTGTTATGTACGGACGACCAGGCTAGGTTCTCGCGCGGGATATGCGTTCGTGCACGATGCACATGAGCAGCACGCGCGCGCAAGCGCGGCAGCGGGTGGCCCTTCGCGGCCGCGCGAGCTGGATGCCGGCCCTCGCCGCGGCCGTCATGTCGCTCGCGGTGCTCGCCGTCCCGGCGCCGGCATCGGCGCGTCCATCGGAGCGCGTGCGCGTCACGGTCGACGTGACTGGCGCCGGGGTGTTGCGCACCGCGGACCGGCGGATCCACTGCCCGCCGCGATGCGTGGCGAGGTACCCGCGCGGGCATGTCCTGACGGTGCACGCGCGGCCGGCCAGGAACTTCCGATTCAGCTTCTGGAGCGCGGGATGCGTCGGCTGGGCCACCTCCTGCAGCATCCTGCTGGACCGTGACACGACCGTGCGCGCCGACCTCAGCCGGCGCGAGGGGGAGCCGATCGTGGTGACGGTCGGCGGGCCGGGTCGCGTCGTCAGCGAGCCGAGCGGGATCCTCTGCGGACGCGCGCTGCCAGCCCTCGGTTGCTCCTCGTTCTTCGGGCTGGGCCACAGCGTCACGCTCGTGCCCACGCCGGACGCGGACGGCGTCTTCGCCGGATGGGGCGGCGCGTGTCGCGCGGCGCCGCCGAGCTCGTGCGTCCTCGAGGTGCCAATCGGCTCCCGCAGCGAGGTGACGGCGGCGTTCGGCCACGGCACGCCGGCGAGCGGTCCGCAGACCGTGACGACGGTCAGCCCAGCAGCGCGGGTGTGGAGCATCCCCACGGGCATCGACTGCGGTGGCGTCTGCTCGGCCGAGTTCGCGCCGGGCACGCTCGTGACGCTCGCCGGCGGCGTCGGTTCGTGGGACCAGGACTGCATCGGCGCGGCGAGCGCCTGCACGGTCGTGGCCGACGCGCCGACGCACGTCCTGGCGGTGCCGCGGGCCGCGCGCCCCGCCACGAAGGTGGTCGGACGCATCGACGTGGCCGTGTCGGGTCCGGGGCGCGTGAGATCGACGGGTGCGATCGACTGTGGCTTCAGGCCGGCCTGGGCGACCTGCGGGTTCGGCTACGCCCGCCGCGGGCGCGAGGTGCTGAGAGCCTCTCCGGCGGCGCGCTTCGTTCGCTGGAGCGGCGCGTGCAAGGGACGGCGTCCGCGGTGCGGGTTGGCGACGACCGGCCGCAGGACCGTCCGGGCGATCTTCCACCGCTGAGCTCCTCCCGGCTGGCCGGTCGGCGATCTACACGGTTCGCCTGAGCCTCGCTACACTGCACGAACGCAAATCCGAGCGCCCCGGAAGGGATTAGCGCTCGGATCATCTTCCATGACCGAGACCCTCGACATCTGCCGCATCTCCGACCTGCCGCCCGGCAGCGCGCGCATCGTCGAGTGGGAGGACCTCGAGATCGGCATCTTCAACGCCAACGGCGTCCTCTACGCGATCGAGGACCGCTGCTCGCACGACAACGGCACGCTCGCCGACGGCACCTTCGACCAGGACGCCTGCACCGTCGAGTGCCCGCGCCACGGCTCGCTCTTCGACATTCGCACCGGAACGCCCAAGACCCTGCCCGCCTACGTCCCCGTCGAGACGTTCGACGTCCGGGTCGAGGACGACATGATCAAGCTGGAGGTTGAGTAACCGACATGGCAACTCCCGAGACCATCGCCGAGCAAGAGGGCCTTCAGGGCATCAACTCCGACTACACGGAGAAGTACGGCTTCCACGACGCCGAGAACTACCTCTACAAGGCGCCGAAGGGGCTCTCCGAGGAGCTCGTGCGCAAGATCTCCGAGTTCAAGTCCGAGCCCGAGTGGATGCTGGACTTCCGCCTCAAGGCGCTCGAGTACTTCCTTGCCCGGCCGATGCCCACCTGGGGCTCGCCGCACCTCGCCGAGGTCGACTTCGACGACATCCACTACTTCGTGCGCGCATCCGAGCGTGCCGAGCGCTCGTGGGATGACGTCCCCGAGGACGTCAAGAAGACCTTCGATCGGCTTGGCATCCCGGAGGCCGAGCGCAAGTTCCTCTCCGGCGTCGGCGCGCAGTACGAGTCCGAGGTCGTCTACCACCAGATCAACGAGAAGCTCGAGGCGCAGGGCGTCATCTTCATGGACATGGACACGGGGCTGCGCGAGCACGAGGACCTCGTGCGCGAGTACTTCGCGACGATCATCCCGCCCAACGACAACAAGCTCGCGGCGCT
>JAWVGK010000227.1:0-7943 GCA_033855155.1 Solirubrobacteraceae bacterium
GCGTAGCTCAGGGTGCGCTGGTCCTGCGGGACGCTGCCGACGTTGCCGCGGTACGTGCGGTAGAGCGGGTCGTCGAGCGTGCGGTCGATCTCCAGCGGCGCCGTCGTGGCGCCCTCGTTGGGCGCCGAGGAGGGCGAGAACAGCCCCGTGTCAGGCTTCCAGACGTTGCCGTTGACGTCGGTGTAGTTGCCCGACCCGCCGACGTCGAGGCGGTACAGCACCGGCCCGGTCCAGTCGGGCTTCATGTTCGAGATCAGGTAGACGTTGTCGTTGTAGTCGTAGTTGATGCCCGAGTAGTCCATCGACACGATCCAGCTGTCGGCGATCCGCGCGCCCGCGCGGTCGCGCGCCGGCCAGAAGCGCATGTGATGGCCGCACGGCGCGACGCAGCCGTGGCTGACGTCCGCGTCGGTCGCGTTCCTGGCCTCGTCGCTCCACTCCGTGTCGATCTTCAACCCGAACGAGCCCGCCGGCGAGAAGCTGCCGGCGGCGAACGCCGGGTTGGCGTTGAGGTGCGGCAGGAAGCTCTGGCCCTCCGCGCCCGCGTGCGTGAAGATCGACGTCAGCGACGAGCTGCCGCGCGCGTGCCAGCGGATCGTCGCCGTGTTGCCCTGCGTGTGGAACGCCGCCAGCTGGCGGACGGCGACGGGCCTGCTCGCGTCGACGCGCGTCCAGTACGGCGACAGCACCTCGTCGCCGGCCGTCTCGATGCGGCCCTGGCGGTTGAGCGACTGGCCCGAGTACAGCAGCGTCGACTTGTAGGCGAACACCGTGTTGACGGTCGTCGTCAGCGACGGCTCCTTGTTGTTCTCCGACAGCGACTGCCACCACCCCGCGAGCGCCACGACGGTGTTCGGCGCGGTCGCGTCGTCGGAGCCGATCGTCAGCGTGCCGGTCTGCGCGTTCGTGCTCTCCGCCACGAAGCGCAGCGTCACGTCGAGCTGACCGCCCGCCGCGATCGTCGCCGGCAGCGACGGCGGCGACACGAGCGACCACAGGCCGCTGAGCGTCAGCGCGTTGATCGTCAGCGGGCCGCCGCCGACGTTCGAGATGCGCACCGTCGCGCGGTCGTGGACGACGTTCGACGGCGGGCTGGCGAGGCTGCCGATGCGGTTGAAGACCATGCGATCGGCGTACGGCGCGCCGTCGAGGTTCGTGACCGCGACCTGGCCGCCGCTCGTCGACGGCGCCGGCTTGACGTTGCGCACGATGAACACGAGGTCCTGGAAGTCATAGCCGCTGGTGCTCTCCTCGAACGCGACGACGTAGCTGTTGGCGACCAGCGTCCCGTCGCTGGTCTTCAGCGGATACGCGCGCACGTGGTGCGCGAGCGTCGAGTCGAACGTGTTGCGCGAGTCTTCGCTGTAGACCGCACGGTTGGAGAAGAACGGCCAGGTCGTCGACAGGCCGAAGCCGCCCGAGCCCGGATCGAAGCTCAGGCTTCCCGACACCGCCGGGTCCAGCGACTGGTACGCCGCGTTCGCGACGCCGAAGACCTTCGTGCGCGCGCCGGTCGCGATCGGATACCAGCTGAGGTCGGTGACGTTGCCGCTCGCCGTGTCCTGCGGCCCGAAGACCGCCAGCGGCTCGACGGTGACCGGCCCCGTGCCGGCCTTCGCGAGGCGCTGCAGGGGCACCTCGTCGCCGAGCAGCGGGCTCGACGGCAGCGAGCTCGTCGACGGATCCGGATCGCCGGCGTTGATCGGGATGTCGTACGTGTCGAGGATCCACTGCAGCGACGGCTCGTTCGCGCCGCCGACCCCGAGCGTGCCAAGCCCACGCAGCGCGAGGGTCCTCTGCGGATGCGCGGCGTCGTTGCCGGCGACCGTCAGCGTCGCGCGCTTGGGCCCGGTCGACGACGGATCGAAGACGACCTGCACGTCGAGCGACGAGCCGACGGCGATCGTGGCCGGCAACGCCGGCGGCGAGACGAGGCTGAACTGCGTGGCGTCGGCGCCGCCGATCGACAGGCTCGAGACGTTCAGCGGCGCGGTGCCGTCGTTGCGGATCGTGGCGCTCTTGGCGGCGCTCGCCGCCCCGTTCTGCACGTCGTTGAAGATCAGGCGCGCCGGCGTCGTGGTCATCGTCGGCGACGCGGCCGTGCCCGACACCGGCCGCAGCAGCGTGATCCGCGAGGCGCCGAGCTCGGTGACGTAGAGGTTGCCGTTGCGGCGATCCTCGACGAGGTCCAGCGGATCGACGAACCCGGTCAGCCCCGGGATGCCGGTCTGGCCCGCGTCGATGTCGCCGTTCGTCGAGTTCGGCGTCAGGACGATGATGTCGTCGCCGGCGCTGTAGCGCGTCACCAGCAGCATGCCGCGCAGCGCGCCGCCGAACGCCGAGCTGCGGTACTCGATCGCGCCGTCGGGCGAGTAGTGCGGACCGAAGCGATACGCCGCCCCCCGGAAGTTGCGATCGGGCTGCACGCCCTCCGGATAGGCCGACACCTGGCTGGGATCGATGCCCGCGGTCGGGTTGGCGCCGTTGAGCGCCCACTCGCAGCGCTTGTCGTTGGGATGGCCGTAGTAGCCGCCCTTGACGACGCGGTTGAGGTAGTCGTCTTGCGCCGTCGGGATGTTCGTCAGGCTCGGCACGGAGGGGCCCGTGTACGCCCCGCGGGTGGCCGCGTCGGTGCGCCTCTGGCAGGAGGCGGGCAGCGGCGACGGCGTCGCCGGCGTGTTGCCGCCGGCCGCCGAGCCGTTGGTCGGTGCGTACAGCTGGCCGTTGGAATGCCACACCAGGTCATAGGCGTTGCGCAGACCAGTTGCGTACAGCGACACCTTCGCACCGGCGGCGAACGGGTTGTACGTGCCGCCGTCCTCGCTCTGGACGTTGACCGGCGGTGCGGTGATCGCGCTCTTGTCGATGCGCAGCACCGCCGCGTTGAGGATGTGCTCCTGGCGCAGGCCCCACTGGTCGTCCGGCGCGCCGGTTGCGCTGTCGGAGCCCTGCGTCAGATACAGCGCACCGTCGGGCCCGAACGCGAGGCTGTTGCTCTCGTGGTCGCGCACCGAGCGCGGCAGCCCGACGACGTAGTCGCGCACGGTCTGCAGCGAGCTGCCGCTGAGGCGCGAGACCTTGCCCGTCCAGTCGGCGGCGTCGCTGAACGCCGGATCGTTGTGCGAGATCCACAGGATCGGGTTCGTCGCCGTCGCGGCGGGATCGAACGCGAGGCCGATGATCGTGCGCGCGCCGCCGTTGGCGGTCCGCACGCTCGAGATGACCTGGGGCGTGCCGGTCGTGCCGTCGGCGTTGATCGGGAAGCGACGGATGTAGCCGTCGGTCGTCGCGGCGTAGAGCTTGTTGTCCGGTCCGATCGCGACCGACGTGAAGCTCTGGCCCTGCGCGTTGGGCAGCGCGACGTGCTGGAACTGCGCGTTGATCGCGCCGCCGCCGCCGAGCGTGCCGGTGCCGGTCGTGAAGAAGCTCGTGTAGGGCAGGAACGCCGCGCCGCTGATGTCCTTGACGCCGCTGGTGATCTCGATGCGATAGATCGTGTTGGCCGCCAGCGCCGCCGTCGGCTGCAGGATGATCGCGTCGCCGCCGCCGGTCGTGTTGCGGTTCGCCGCCACGGCGGCGCCGTCGCGGTTGCGTACGAGCTTCACGGTGCTGGCCGTCAGCGTCGCCTCGTCGACACCCGAGCCGACGTTGGGCAGGTGCACCTCGGCCGCGATCGGGCTGTCGCGCGGGACGTCGGTCGCCGCGTCCGCGGGCTTGATGCTCGTCACCGAGGGGCGCTGGGACGTCGTGTCGCTGACGACGCTGACGTAGTCGAGCTTCGTGTTCACCCCGCCGCGTGCGTCGATCGTCAGGCGCCCGTCGGTCACGTCGACCGTGCGCGTGGCGCTCATGAAGTGGTCGGTGGAGCTCGGCTTGAACCCCGCGATCGCGACCTGGCCCTCGATGGCGATGCGGTGGGTGCTGTCGATCGGGGTCCAGGCGTCGCCGACGGAGAGGGTCACGGTGTAGGCGCCCGACGGCACGGCGAGCTCCCACGCCCCCGGCGTCGTGACGACGCCCGCCGGCGCGCCGGCCGCGGGGTACTGCATGTGCACGAAGGTGTCCAGGCGCTGATCGCTGGCGATGTTGCGATCGCGGCCGTTGCCGGTCAGGCTCAGCGGCACGTGGGTCGCGCCGAGGCTGTCCTCGCGCACCCAGCCCTGGCCCGTCGCCGACGAGTACGCCGCGCCGCTGTCGGCCGTGTAGCCGGCGGGAACCGCAGCGGTCGCGGACTGGAAGTTGACCTTGCGGTCGGTCGCGGCCCCCGCGGGCGCGGCGGCGAGCCCGAGAGCAAGCAGGGTCACGCAGCCGATCGACGCGATCCGGGCGCGTCGCGCCGCGCTTGTCGCTCCCTGATCTTCGATGATCCTCCGACGCGCCTGCGCCGGCGAGCTGCCTGCCTGGTGGTTGGGGTGATGGCGCCTCACGGCGAGCCTCCTCAGCGTTTCAGCACCTTCGTCCTGCTGCGCTGGGATTTGCTTACAAGTGGATTGTTGCGCGCTCGCGATGCGGGCCGGCGCAGTAGGCTGCGCGCCTTGACCAGCGCGAGCTGGACGCTGCGCGACCTCGCCTCGTCGTCGAACGGACCGTGGGCGCCGCGGTCACCGGGCAGCGGCGCGTCGAGGTAGTCGCCCCGGCCGGGCGCCAGCGGCTCGTCGGTCTGCTGGGCGTCGACGTTCGTGCGGGCGAGGTAGCGGTCGGCGAGCGACGGCGCGAGCTGCGAGCCGGCGATCACGAGCGGCGTGTTGGCGCCGACCCACAGCTCGCGGCGCGGGTGGCGCGACGCCCATTCGATCGCGTCGCCCGCGACCTCGGGCTGGTACACCGGCGCGACCGGGCGCGGCGTGCGCGGCAGGCGCGTGCGCACCCACCGAAACTGCGGCGTGTTGAGCCCCGGCAGCTGGACCATCGTGATCCGCACGCCGCTGCCCTCGTGCAGCAACTCGGTCCGCACGCTGTCGCTGAAGCCGCGCACGGCGAACTTCGCCGCGCAGTAGCTGGCCTGGAGCGGGATCGCGCGGTACGACAGCGCCGAGCCGACCTGCACGATCACGCCGCGATCGCGCCCGCGCATGCGCGACAGCGCCGCGAGCGTGCCGTTGACGGTGCCGAGGTAGACGACCTCCGTCACGCGCCGAAACTCGTCCGCGCGCACGTCCCAGCTGAACGCGAGCACCGCGACCATCGCGCCGTTGACCCAGACGTCGATCGGGCCGAGCTCGGCCTCGGCTCGCGCCGCAGCGGCCTCGACCGCTTCGGCATCGGCGACGTCGCACGCCAGCTCCAGCGGTGTCCCGCCCGCGGCGCGCACGTCGCGCGCGGTCTCCTCGAGCTGGTCGTCGGCGCGCGCGACGAGCGCCACGCGGTCGCCGCGGCGTGCGAACGCGCGCGCCGTCGCGCGACCGACGCCGGCCGACGCACCCGTGACGACGACCGTGCGGCTCATCGGACCCCGCCGCCCGCCGGCGCGCGCTCGGCGTCGGCGATCCGTGCGGCGGCGTCGACGAGACCGACGTGCGAGAGCGCCTGCGGCATGTTGCCGAGCGCCGCGCCCGTCGCCGGGTCGACCATCTCGGCGAGCAGGCCGACGTCGTTCGCGCAGCCGGCGGCGCGTTCGAACGCCGCGCGCGCCGCGTCGGCGTCGCCGGCCTGCGCGCGCCAGGCGGCGAGCCAGAACGTCGACGGCAGGAACGCGCCCTGCTCGTCGAGCTCCTCGTGGCGGCGCAGCAGGCCGCCGTCGCCGAGCGCTGACTCGATCGCCGCGGCGGTGCTCGCCATGCGGTCGTCGTTGGCTGCGACGAAGCCGAAGGCCGGCATGAGCAGCAGCGCCGAGTCCAGCGCGTCGGAGCCGCAGACGCCCGCGAACGCGCCGCGCCGCTCGCTCCACGCCTCGTGCAGGACCGTCGCGCGCACGCGGTCGGCGGCGCGGCGCCAGTCGCGCGGCGTGGCGTGCTCGCCGAGCCGCGCGCCGAGCCGCGCAGCGCGGTCCAGCGCGACCCAGCACATGACCTTCGACATCGTGTGGTGGCGGGCGGGCCCGCGCGACTCCCACATGCCGGTGTCGGGCTCCTGCCATTGCCGCGCCGCGCGGTCGGCGAGCTGGCACAGGAACGCGGCGCTGAACTCGTCGAGCTCGAGCTCGTCGCCGAGCGACCATGCGACGTCGAGGATCTCGCCCATGACGTCGAGCTGCTTCTGGCGCCAGGCGGCGTTGCCGATGCGCACGGGCCGGCTGTCGGCGAAGCCGCGCAGGTGGTCGAGCGCGCGCTCCTCGAGGTTGCGCTCGCCCCGCACGCCGAAGACGATCTGCACGTGCGAGCTGGCGCGGCAGCTCACGGCCGCGCCCGTCATCCACTCGAAGTAGCGCCGCGCCTCCTCCGAGCAGGTGGCGCCGAGCAGCGCGCGCGCCACGAGGCTCGCGTCGCGCAGCCAGGCGTAGCGGTAGTCCCAGTTCGCGCTCGCGCCGAGCGTCTCGGGCAGCGACGTGCTCGGCGCGGCGACGATCGCGCCGCTGGGCTGGTAGGTCAGGCCCTGCAGCACGCGCGCGCCGTGCTCGACCGCGCCGGCGTACGGACCGCCGTGGCCGCCGTGCAGCGCCGACCACGAGCGCCAGGCGCCGATCGTGCCCTCGAGCATCGACGGCCCGTCGAGCGCGAGCGTCGCCGCCGCTCCCCGGCGCACGACGATCCCGCGGCGCTCGCCGGCGCGCAGGGTCAGCACGCCGCGCGCGCTCGAGTCGTCGAGCTCGAGCTCGTCGGCGCCGGTGAGCGTCACCCGCTCCGGCCCGCCGACGGTCACGATCGCCCCGCGCTCGCGCGTCAGCCGCGGCACGACGAGCCCATACTCCGTGCGCGGCACGTACTCGACCTCGGCGTCGACGTCGCCGCCGACGGCTTCGAGCACGCGCACCAGCGCGTGCGGCACGTCGAGGCCGATCTCGTGGCCCTCGGCGGCTGGGTCCAGCGCGAGCGCGTCGGTGACGACGAGCGTCGCGTCGCCGGCGCGGTGCTCGGTGCGCAGGACGAGCGTCCCGTCGAGGTAGGCGCGCGTCGAGGTCGTCGAAGGCGTCGCCGGGCGCACGGACAAATGCCCGGCGTCGGGGTCCAGCAGCCGCGCGAAGACGCTCGGGCCGTCGAAGCGCGGCCCCGGCCACCAGTCCACCGACCCGTCACGCGTGACGAGCGCCGCCGTCTGGCAGTCGCTGAGCAGCGCGAGGTCGCCGATCGGGCCGGTCATCTCGCGACCACGTACCCGACCGCTGCCGGAATCAATGACGGGTGCGGGTTGGCGCGACCGCCATCGGGTACAGGGTGTGCGGCCGATCTCCGGCCTGCCCGCCACCGAGGACGACGCGATGCCGAGCTCGCCCGCCGCACCCCGCCCGCACGCCGGCTCGCCGCTGGCACGCGCGACGCGCGACGGCGAGCTGTTCCTGCTGGCGCTGTTCGGCTGCGAGCGGCGCGGCGCGCTGATCGACGTCTGCCACCGCGCCGGCCACGAGACGCGCCGCCTGTACTTCGCGCACCGCGACACGTCCGCCGCGGCACGGACGCTCGTCGCGCTCGCGCTCACCGGCGAGGTGCGCGTCGGCGTCGCGCCACGGCGCCTGCGCGACCGCGGCGACGTGACGGTCGAGCGCGTCTGGGCGCTGTGGGTCGCGCTCGAGCGCCCGGACGCGCGCGCGGCGCTCGAGCAGCTGCCCGTCGCGCCGTCGATCGTCGTCGCGGACGGCGCGAGCCGCGTGTCCGCGTACTGGCTGCTGCGCGCGCCGGCGACGCCGGCGGTCGCCGAGCGGGCCAACCGCCGTCTGGCGGCGCAGCTCGGTGCCGGCGGCGGCGACGGCACGCGCGCGACGGCGATGCTGCGCCCGCCCGGCACGCGCTGCTGGGACGGCCCGTCGCCCGCGCCGGTCGTGCTCGAGCGCCTGCGACCGGCGATGACGA
>JAWVGK010000228.1:0-4864 GCA_033855155.1 Solirubrobacteraceae bacterium
GGCCCGACGTACGTCAAGAGCTTCCTGCGCACGTACGCCGAGTCGCTGGACCTCGACGCGAAGCTGCTCGTCGACGAGTACAAGCTGCGCCACGAGCGCCTCAGCGAGGTCGAGATGCAGCCGATCAACGCCGCCGCGCCCGGTCGCGAGCGCCGGCGCCAGGGCCCGCTGATCCCCCGCTGGGTCGCGATCGCGGGCATCTTCGGGGCGCTGATCCTGACGCTCAGCCTGCTCGGCGGCAACGGCTCGAAGGATCCCGCCACGCCGCCGCCGGCGCCGCCGCAGACGACGCGCGAGCCGGCCGCGACCCCGCCGCCCGCGCCTGCGCCGGTGCGGCGCGTGCGCCTGCGGATCGTCGCGACGGGCGCGGTCAACGTCTGCCTGAAGGCCGGTGACCGCGCGCTGATCAACGGCCTGACGCTCGAGCCGGGTACGCGCACGAAGACGTTTCGCTCCAAGCGCTTTCGCCTGACGCTCGGCAACAACGCCGCGCGGCTCGTCATCAACGGCCACTCGCGATCGGTGAAGCCGTCGGCGGACCCGATCGGCATCGAGATCACCCCGAAGGGCGGGCGCCGGTCGCTGTCGGCCGCCAAGCGGCCCGTCTGCAGCCCGTGAGCGTCCGCGCCGGGATCGTCGTCACCGGCACCGAGGTGCTGACGGGGCGCGTCTCGGATCGCAACGGGCCGTGGCTGTCGGACCGCCTGCTCGAGCTCGGCGCCGACACGGCGGCGATCGTCGTCGTCGGCGACCGCCCGCGGGAGATCCTGCGCGCGCTGCGCTTCCTCGCCGGCGAAGGCTGCTCGCTGATCGTCACCAGCGGCGGCCTCGGGCCGACCGCCGACGACCTCACTGCGGAGGTCGTCGGAGCGTTCCAGGGCCGCGAGATGGTGCTCGACGAGCCGCTCGAGGCGCGCATCGCCGAGATCCTGCGCCCGCTGATGGCGCGCTGGCCGGACCTCGACCCCGAGGCGGTGCTGCTGTCCAACCGCAAGCAGGCCGTGATCCCCGACGGCGCCGAGATCCTCGAGCCGATCGGCACCGCGCCGGGGCTCGTCGTGACGCCCGCGGGCGACGCGCCCGGCCCGGCCGTCGTCGTGCTGCCCGGCCCGCCGCGCGAGCTGCGGCCGATGTGGGAGGTGGCCGTCGCGAGCCCGGCGGTGCGGGCTGCGCTGGCGGGCGCCGCCGACTACCGCCGCGCGACGCTGCGCCTGTTCGGCATGCCCGAGTCGGAGATCGCGGCGACGCTGCGCGCGGCCGTCGAGGCCGGCATCGAGCTCGAGCGCCTGGAGGTCACGACGTGCCTGCGGCGCGGCGAGGTCGAGGTCGTCACCCGCTACGAGCCCCGCGACGCCGCCGTCTACGCGCGGCTCGCGGCGCTCGTGCGCGAGCGCCACGCCGACACGCTGTTCTCCGACGACGGGAGCACGATCGACGAGCAGGTCTTTGCGCTGCTCGCCGGCGCGGGGGAGACGATCGCCGTCGCGGAGTCCTGCACGGGCGGGCTGCTGAGCGCGCGGCTGACGGACCTGCCGGGGTCGTCGGCGGTCGTGCGCGGTGGCGTGGTCGCGTACTCCGACGCGGCGAAGGTCGCGCTCGCCGGCGTCGACGCGCGGCTGATCTCGGTCTGCGGCGCGGTCTCCAAGGAGGTCGCGGCCGCGCTCGCCGACGGCGCGCGGGCGGCGCTCGGCGCGGACGTCGGGGTCGGCGTCACCGGCGTCGCCGGACCCGGCGGCGGCAGCGAGCGCAAGCCGGTCGGGCTCGTGTGGCTGTCGATCTCGCACCGCGACGGGCGGCGGCTGACGCGCAGCGTCAACCTGCCCGGCGCCCGCGCCGACGTACGCGACCGCGCGACGACCGTCGCGCTGCACATGCTGCGCCGGCTGCTGCGGGGCGCCGGCGACGAGACCGCTCCGGCGGCGTGAGCGAGCCGCGGCTGCGGCTGTTCGTGGCGCTCGACTCGCAGGCCACGGTGTGACCGAGCCGCGGCTGCGGGTGTTCGTGGCGCTCGACCTGCCGGCCGCGGCGTGAGTGAGCCGCGCCTGCGGCTGTTCGTCGCGCTCGACCTGCCGCCGGAGGTGCGCGCGGAGCTCGCGCGGTGGTGTGCGCGCGTGGCGCCCGCGGGCGTGCGACACGTGCCGGCGCAGAACCTCCACGTGACGCTCGCGTTCCTCGGCTCGCGCGGCGAGCACGAGGCGGCGGCCGTCGCGGGGCTGTTGGCGGACGTCGCGGCCGCGTGCCCGCTCGGCACGCTCGCGACGGCCGGCGCGCTGTGGCTGCCGCCGCGGCGGCCGGGGGTGCTGACGGTCGCGATCGCGGCGTCCGCCGAGCGTGCGCAGCAGCAGCGCGATCCGGCGGATGGCGGCCTCGCGCTGCTGCGGACGGCGCTCGTCGACGCGCTGCGCACGGCGATCGGGTTCGAGCCCGAGCGGCGCGCGTTCCGGCCGCACGTGACCGTCGGGCGCGTCGGGCGGGGAGCGCACGTGGCGGCGGGCGCGCTCGATCCGCCGCCGGTGCTGGCGTTCACGCCGCAGACGCTGACGCTGTACCGCTCGCTCGGCGGGCCCGGTGGGGCGCGCTACACGGCGCTCGCGCGGGCGCCGGCGTCCTGCTGAGGCCGTCGCCGCGACGGGGTCCGACAGCTGCGGTGCCCGCCGCGGACGGCGGGCACCGCTGCTGCGTCAGCGCTTCTTGCAGGTCTTGTAGGACCGCTTGTAGGTCAGCTTGCGACCCGAGCCGGTCGTCACGACCATCTTCACGTTCGTCGTCTTGCCCTTCCGGAGCTTGACGGTCACGGCGATCTTCCTGGACTTCGCCCTCAGGACCTTGCCCTTGATGTACCTCTTCTTCTGGCCGGTGACGGTGACCGCGATCTTGGCGAACGAGACGCCCTTGGGGCGCGTCAGCGTGATCTTGGTGCGCGTCTTGTTGACGCAGGACGCCGGCTTGGCGGTGACCGTGTTGCTGCCGGGGGTGCCTGGTACGACAACCGTGCCGTTGCCGCCGGCGGGCACGCCGGGCACGCCGCCGAAGATGGCCTGGGCGGTGGTCGGCACCTCCTCGATCTTCGACAGGTCGTTGGTCTCGGCGACCATCGTGACCGCGCGACCGACGTTGTCGAGCTCGGCGACCTTCAGCGGGCTCTCCGGCGCCGGCAGGTCGAAGCTCAGGTGCGTGTCGCAGCAGTTGATCGAGTCCAGCTCGCCGGGGTGCGCGCGGGCGTCCTGCCAGCCGATCGCCCTACCGAGCGGCGTCAGCGTGAACGGCGTCGACACGGTACTGCCGGCGCGCGTCAGCTTCAGGAACGCGTAGTACTTCGCGCTGTTGGTGCGGCCGGCCAGGCCGCCGGACATCACGTCGATGCCGCCGCCGGCGTTGAAGAAGCTCGCGAACGTCGCGGCGCGGGCGTTGATCGCGTCCGAGTCGGGCGTCGAGTCCAGCTCGTTGAGGTCGGCGATCGTCAGATCCGAGGCCTCGTTCTTGGACGAGGCGATCAGCACCGCGCTGTAGGTGGCCGTGTCGATCGCCATCGTGGCGAAGTTGGGGTCACGCGGGGACACGATCACGTTCGGAACCGCCGGGCTCATCAGGGCGACCGACTTCTGGAGGTCCCTGTTTGCGCGGTCGAGGATCAGCACGGGCTTGGTCGGATCGGGCGCGCCCGCGCGGGCCCAGTTGACGCCGGTGGCGACGAAGTGACACGACGCCGGCCGATCCGGTGCTGCCTCCCTGATGCAGTGGGCGTCGGCGTCATGGCCGGTGACGACCAGGCGGCCGGCATGAGCGGACACGGGGAGCGCGAGGCATCCCAGGACGGGAAGCAATCCGGCCAGACGACGGTGGCGGACGTGGCGGCGGGCAGCGTGCAAGGCGGACTCCAGTGTCGAAGGCGACGGGCCCCACGCGGCAGCCCAAGCATCAGATACCACTGAAGATGACAGCGATGCGGTCTATGTGTCGCACCCGGACGATTTTCCGACCTGCCCGATCGGGCGGGGTCGGCGCCTCCCGACGGCTTCCCGGCGCGGCGTGGTGGGTGCCTCGCGACGGTTTTCCGGCGCGGGCGGTCGGTGCCTCGCGGCGGCGACCCGGCGCGTGCGGTCGGTGCCTCGCGGCGGCTTTCCGGCGCGGGCGGTCGTTGCCTCGCGGCGGCGGCCCGGCGCGGGCGGTCGGCTCGAACAGGCGTTCTGTCCGGACGATCGCGGAGACTCTGCGCAGTGTTGTGACGAAGCGGTGTTGAGCCGTTGCAGGACATCGTTCTAGCCTGCGATTCCGTCCGATCCAGCCCATACCGTGTGCTGTTCTTCCGAGCGCAGAAAGGCGTCTGAGTACTCATGGCTCTTACCGATACCGAGAAGGCCGCCAAAGCCCGCAACGAGGCCCTCAAGGGTGCGCTCACGCAGATCGAGCGCGAGTTCGGCAAGGGCACCGTCATGCGCATGGGCGACCCGGGCGCGCAGGTCAAGGTCAACGCGATCCCGACCGGCGCGCTGTCGCTCGACCTCGCGCTGGGCATCGGCGGCATGCCGCGCGGGCGCATCGTCGAGGTCTTCGGGCCCGAGTCTTCGGGCAAGACGACGCTCGTCTACCACGTCCTCGCCGAGGCCCAGAAGCTCGGCGGCGTCTGCGCGTTCATCGACGCCGAGCACGCGATGGACCCGCTCTACGCGCAGCGCATCGGCCTCGACATCGACGAGCTGCTCGTCTCGCAGCCCGACTACGGCGAGCAGGCGCTGGAGGTCTGCGACATGCTCGTGCGCTCCGGCGCGGTCGACGTCGTCGCGCTGGACTCCGTCGCGGCGCTCACGCCGCGAGCCGAGCTCGAGGGGCAGATGGGCGATCAGACCGTCGGCCTGCAGGCGCG
>JAWVGK010000229.1:0-3264 GCA_033855155.1 Solirubrobacteraceae bacterium
TCGCCGGCAGGTTGTTGAGCTGCGTGTCGTTCCAGAACGGGATCGCGACGTCGTCGTCGGCGACGAGGCCCTGGTAGTCGCCGATGAACTGGCCCGACACCGACGTCGGCGCGTTGACCGCCGGATCCCACATGCGCTGCGACACGCGCCGGTCGGTGAACGTGCGCCCGCCGTCCTCCGAGCGCGCCAGCCACGTGTCGATGAAGTAGTTCGCCGGGTCGTCGCGACGATCGAAGAAGGAGATGTTCACCTGACCTGACGCGGTCACCGCCATCCACGGCTGGAACTGGTCGGCGTCGCCGTTGCCCGGGTCCTGGTTGACGCGCACCGGGCCGGTGTACGAGCGCCCGCCGTTGGTCGACTTGAACAGCACGATGTCCGACCCCGACATCGGCCCGAGCCCGTCGCCGCCGGCCTTGTAGTCGATGCCGGCGACGTTGTTGGAGTCGTCCGTGCCGAGCATCTCGATGAGCTCGCCGACGTCGAGCTCGCCGTGCTTGATCTGCGGGCCGATCGTCGCCAGGAGGTTGCCGAGCAGCGGGTTGCCCTTCGCGTTGCGCGAGGCGGCGGCGACGTAGACCGTGCCGTTGCCGTCGACGGCGCTCGTCGGCAGCGACAGGTTGCGAAACGCCTCGCCCGGGAACGCCGCCCCGATCCCGGCGATCCCGGCGATCGGCGCGGCGAGCGTCCACAGCGCGCCGCGGTTGGTCGACTTCGCCTGCATCAGCGCGTTGAGCTGGTTGTCGTACCAGGTCGCGTAGACCTCGCCCTTGGGACCGATCGCGATGTGGCAGCCGATGCCGGAGATCAGGGTCTTCTGGCTGACGGGGAACGGGATGTTGTCGCCGGGCACGATCCCGCCCCACGTCTTGCCGCCGTCGAGCGAGCGCATGACCGAGATCTGCTGCAGCGGCACGATGCCCGTGCCGTCGAAGCTCCAGCACACGTACATTGTCCCGACCTTGCCGTCGCGCGGCGCGTTGGGGCCGCCCTTGACGTCGGTGTGGTTGTCGACGGCGATCCAGTTCTTGTCGTCGAGGAACAGCTGGCTGGTGAGGGCGTTCTTGCGGTTGTCGTGGACGATCGTCGGGCCGCTCCAGGGCTGGCCGGCGCGCTTGGTGTGCACGGTGAGGTTGAAGCCCTTGAACGAGAACGTGCCGCCCGGCGCGTCGAGCACGTTGGCGTACGCCGTGCCCTCGTCGTCGAAGTCGATCGAGATGTCCGACGTCGTGCGGTACAGCGACTCGTTGTCGGGGTCGCATTGGCCGGGCGCCTGGCAGTAGCCCGGCAGCATCCCGAGGTCGTCCCACGTCCGGCCGCCGTCGTGGGACTCGTACGTGCCGATCTTGAAGAGGTACTTCTCGTTGTTCTCGTACATCTTCGAGCCGGCCATGAGGTGGTCGTGGTCCAGCGGGTCCATCGCGATCGTCGGCTCGGAGTGCGACGTGTACTTGTCGCGCGACGCGCGGTAGTTCAGCGATCCCTTCGGCGCGGCCGCCTCGACGTCGGCGAGCTTGGAGCCCTTGCGCGTGACGAGCGTCGCGGACGCGTTGTAGGTCTGTGCGCCGATGGTCGTGTACGGCGTCAGCACGACGAGGAACGCGCCGCTGGCCTTGTCGATCGCGACGTGCTCGTCGGCGCGGCCGACCTGGCCGTCGCCGCCGACGAGCGCGCCGCGCGTGCCGTCGGGGTTGCGCAGGAAGACGTACATGTCGAGGTCGGCGAGGCCGAGCGGGCCGCCGAAGCCGGTCGCGTCGACGTTCACCACGCCGGGATGCTCGGTGTAGAACGCCGCATCCGTCGCGACGTCGAGCGCGAAGACGTCGCACTTGCCGTTGGAGCGGTTGTCGGGCCCGAAGCAGCCCTCGGCGCTGCCCGCGAGCACGGTTCCGAGGCCGCTGTTGACGCTGCCGGTCCACGACACCGAGCCGGTGAAGTCGGCGTTCGGGGTGATCGTCCCGCTGGGCGGCGTGGCGGCGCTCGCGGCCGTGGCGGCGCACGATGTCGCGACCACGGCGAGCAGCACCGCGATCCTCCCTCCACGGATGGATCTGCGAATCGACATGGGCGAGGCGTGCGCGAGGCTAGCAGCGCGCGCGGCGGAGCGTCAGACGCGCAGGAAGCGCCGCAGCGAGAGGCCGGATCCCGCGGCGGAGACCGCGACGCTCGCGACGAGCAGCACGACGATCAGGACGCCGAAGTTCAGCGTCTCAGGCGCCGCGATCAGCGAGAAGTCGTGCTTCAGCGGATCGATGAAGGCGATCTTGCCGACGAGCAGCAGGAGGATCGCCATGACCCCGCCGAGCGCGCCGACGATGATCCCCTCGATCACGAACGGCCAGCGGATGAACCAGTCGGTCGCGCCGACGAGCTTCATGACCTCGATCTCGCGCCGGCGGGCGAAGACCGAGAGGCGGATCGTGTTGGCGATCAGCAGGATCGACGCGGCGACCAGCAGGCCGGCGAGCAGCGCCATCGTGAGCTTGACGACGCGCGTCGCGGAGAGGATGCGCGCCGTCTCGTCGCGCCGGTTGCGGACCTCGTCGATGGCCGGGTCGATCGTCGTCCGGCGGCCGGCCGGCGTGAGCGGCGTCAGCGAGTTGCGGATCGCGTCGATCTTGTCCGGGTCGTCGGGCGTGATCCGGAAGGTGTCGGGCAGCGGGTTGCGGCCGAGCAGCTCGTAGGCCGCCGGGTTCTTCTTGCTCTGCTCGCGGTACGCGTCCTCCTTGGACACGAACACGACCCGCTTGACGTTCGGGGTCTGCTCGACGATCAGCCGCCGCACCCGCTCCGCGTCCTTGTCGGTCGAGTCGGGCGTCAGGTAGACGTTGATGAGCAGCTTGCCGCGGACCTCGTTGGTCGCTCCCGTCGTCGCCTGGACGATCGGGATGAACACGCCGAGGACGAGCATCGTGACGATGACCGTGGCGACGGCCGCGAAGCTCGGGGCGGCGTTTCGCTTGAGCGAGCGCAGTGCCTCGCGGAGGAAGAACCCGGGACGCATCGTGGCCTAGAGATCGGGCTCGCCGGCGTGGGCCTTGCGCAGCCGGGCGGCGAACTCCTTCGTCGTCTCCTGGCGGGCGTAGCGGCCGGCGGCCTCGTCGCGGATGATCCGGCCGTGGGAGAGCTGGATGACGCGGCGGCGCATCTTGTCGACCATCGCCGAGTCGTGCGTCGCCACCAGCAGCGTCGTGCCGGTGCGGTTGATCCGGTAGAGCAGCTGCATGATCCCGATGCTCGTCTCGGGGTCGAGGTTGCCCGTCG
>JAWVGK010000230.1:0-4180 GCA_033855155.1 Solirubrobacteraceae bacterium
GCGCGTCGGGGCCGTCCTGGCGGCCGCGGAAGTCGGCCGTGAAGAGCGTGCTGCGCGCCGGCACCGGCGCGCCGGTCTCGTCGGCGACGACCTCGCGCAGGACCCCGTAGAGCTGGTCGGCCATCTCTTGGGCGGACTGGAAGCGGTCGTCGGGGTTCGGCGCGGTGCCCTTGCACAGCAGCCGGTATAGCGAGTCGTAGCGCTCGAACAGCGCCACCTCGTGCCGGGGCGCCAGCGTGTGGCGGTGCGTGGACTGAAAGCCGTCGAAGTCGATGCACAGCACGGCGAGCGTGCGCGCGACGGTGAACAGGTCCGAGGCGATCGACGGACCGGCATGGTCGATCTCGGGCGCCTGGTAGCCGGCGGTGCCGTAGACGGGGCTCAGCGTGTCGCCGATGCGGTACACGCCGCCGAGGTCGATGAGCTTCAGCGAGTCCTGCGTCTGGATGACGTTGTCGAGCTTCAGGTCGCAGAACAGCAGGCCCGAGCGATGCAGGTAGCCGAGCGCCGGCAGGATCTCGAGCACGTACGCGATCGCCTGCGCGACCGGCAGCGGGTCGGGTACGCCGCCGCTGGCCTCCCGCCGCGCCGCGAGCAGCGCCTTGAGGCTGACGCCGCCGACGTACTCCATGACGATGTAGCCCGAGCCGTCGCGCTCGACGAAGTTGATGATCTTCACGATGTTCGGGTGCTCGACCTCGGCGAGGAACAGCCGCTCGGCGAGCGCCGCGGCCATCGCTTCCTCGTCGGCCGCGTTCAGCAGGCCCTTCAGCACAACCCAGCGGTCGGCGACGTTGCGGTCGCGAGCGAGGTAGATCCAGCCCAGGCCGCCGTGCGCGAGGCAGCCGACGACCTCGTACTGCTCGGCGACGACGTCGCCGGCGCGCAGCTTCGGCGTGAACGAGAACTGCGCGCCGCAGCGGCGACAGAAGCCCTCCGTGCGGCCGGGTGCACCGTCGCGCCCGCGCCCGACGGGGCTGCCGCAGCGCCCGCAGAAGCGCCGCTGCTCGGCGACCTGCGGATCGACCATGACGGCGCGCAACGGGTCGGGCCGGGGCACCGCCGGCACGTCGACGAGCCCCGCGCCGAGGTGCGGGCGCGAGGTCGTGCGCGTGCGCGCCGAGCCGCCCCAGCGCTGCGTCGTCGGGGATCGCTGGGCGGCCGGCGGATCGTCGGATCGGCGGGTGCGCCCGACCGTCGCGGGCTGCGCCTGCTGCGCCGCGCCGCCGTCGCGTGCGGGCGCGTCCTCGTCGAAGCTGGCGAGGCCGCACAGATCGCAGAAGCCGTCCTCGATCGCGCCCGTGCAACCGCTTCTCGCGCAGGTCGTCACGACGTGTCCGGGCGCTTGCAGTCGGAGATGTCGCCGTCGCCCGCCCCCTCCAGCTCCCCCAGCCAGTGCTTGCGCGATTGCTGGAGGCGGTCGTGGCCGCGCAGCAGCACGGCGTTGACGAAGCGCACGAAGTCCTCGTCGTGCCTGTTGATCGCCAGGCCGTAGCGCTCGGGTTCGATGCTCGAGCCGACGATCTTCGTCTGCGGGTCCTGCTGGCAGAAGCCGAACAGGATCGTCTCGTCGGACGTGATCGCTGCGACCTCGCGCTCCTGCAGCGCGACGAGGCAGTCCGAGCGCAGGTCCACCGGCAGGTACTTCACGTGGTGGCGCACGAGCGTCTCGATCGAGGTCGACTTCTTCGTGACGCACACCGTCTTGCCGCGCAGGTCGGCGAGGCTGTCGTCCTCGGAGTCGTCGGGAACGAGCAAGCGCTGGCGCGTGCGGTAGTAGACGGAGCTGAAGAGCATCTGCTGCTGGCGCTTGCACGTGATCGAGAAGGCGCTTGCCACGAGGTCGACGTCGCCGAAGTAGATCGCGGCCTCGCGCTGTGGAGTCGAGATCGCCTTGAACACGACGTGGCCCGCCGGATCGCCGAAGAGCGCGCGGGCGACCTCGCGGACGACTTCGATGTCGAACCCTTCCAGCCGGCGCGTGACCGGGTTGAAGTACCCGAGCCCGAGCGAGTTCTGGTCGACGCCGGCGCGCAGGTAGCCGCGCTGCTGGATCATCCTCATGAACGAGCCTGGCGGCATGTGCCGCGGCCGGGGCAGCGTTGGCCGAGGCGGCAGGCTCGCGTACGTGGTCGTGTCGCAGGCGTGGGGCTTGGGCCTGCTCGTGCGCGGCGTGGGCTCCGCCGTCTCGAGCGCGGCGAGCGAGCTCTCGCGGGCGTCGTCGGACACGGAGGCGCATCCGGACAGTGCCGCGGCGACGAGGGTCGCGCCGAGCCCGAGCACTCGCAGCGCGCGCCTCACCGGTACTCCTCGAGGCGCTGGCGGACCCCGAGCAGCGCGAGCAGGGCCGCGAGCGCCGTCAGCACGGGGATGCCGGCGTCGAGGCCGTCGAGCGCGGCCGCGGCCCGGGACGCCTCGGCGCCGAAGCGCGACTGCGCCGCCAGGATCTGACGGTCGAGCACGGCGTTGAGCCGGTCCGCGGCCTTCTTGGAATGGCCGGCTCCGGAGCCGGTCGCGAGCGCCACCGCGCGCGTGAAGTGGCCTTCGAGCTCCTGTCGCACGACGCGCGCGTGGGCCGCGCGGTATGCGCGGTAGGCGCTGTGGACCTGCTCGACTCCGTCGGCGGGCTGGCCGGTCGTGGAGACCGCCTGTGCGAGCAGCCCGCCGCCCGCGCGAGCCGAGGCCGCACGGGCGCTGCCGATCGGCTCGACGAGCGCCAGGAATCCGCGGTCGAGCTCGGTGATCCGCTCCTCGCCGACGTTCCCACCGCGGGCCGCGAGCGCGATGCTCTCGCTGGCCTGCGCCCGCGACGCCTGGATGCGGACGGCGGTGAGCAGCTCGACGGGGTCCGAGCCGTCGTGCTGCGCGCGAGCGAGGTGGCGTTGCTGCGTGGCGAAGGCCAGCACGATCCAGACCACGAGCGCCAGCATCACGGCGGTCCCCAGCGCCAGCGGCAGGTTCACGACGCGCCGCGTCGCCCGTGCGAGGTAGACCTGCGTCACGGCGAGCAGCGCGAGCATCGCGCCGCCGGCGAGGATCACGAGCCACACGTGTGTCGCGGCGACGCCGGCCCGGTAGCTCGCGATGAGGGTGCTGGCCTCGTTGCGATACAGGTCGCGGGCGCGCGGGAGCATCCGCCGGCTCATCTCCGCGGACGCCCGGCGCAAATACGCGCTGCCGACCGGAAAGCCCTGGCGATAGTTGGCGCGCGCGTTGCCGACGAAGTCCGTGTAGACGGGCAGGCGCTCGGTGATCAGCCGCACGGCGGGCCGGCTGTCCGAGGCTGCGCCGACCTCGCCGGCGAGCGTCGCCAGCCGGCGGGTCGCGCGGTTGAGCTCGGCGACGAACTCGCGGTGCGAGCTCGCCGGCTCGACGCCGCCGACGAGGAAGCTGAACGCCGCGATCGCGTGCGCCTTCGACAGCGAGGCCGACAGGCTCACCGCCGAGGCGAGCAGCGGCTCGGTCGAGTCGACGCTGTCGACGGCGTGCCGGCGCTCGCCGGCCGCGTGCGCGGCGAGGATGCCGAAGACCAGCGCTCCGATCGCCAGCATCGCGGCCGCGAGCTGCATGCGGCCGGGCGTCGTCGCAAGCCAGCGGCGGATGGCGCGGCGGCTGCGGGCGGCCGTCAGCGCGACCGTGCCGGCAGTGCCCATCGCGACCTCCTTCACCCGCGTCCTGTTTCTCCCCGTCCGCGTCATGCTCTCACGCGACGCCAGCGCCGACGCCGACCGGGGTGCACCGCTCACACCCGCGCGGTGTCCGTCGCGCGGTCGTGCGCGGCCCGGAAGCGCGCCTGCAGCCACCGGCCCAGCGCGGCGGCGAGCGCGAGCGCGGCCAGGAACACGAGCGGGCCGCGCAGCGTGTCGCCGAGCACGCGGACCATCGCGCCGTCGAGGATCGCCACGGGCGCCACCGCGAGCAGCAGCGTGTGCGACCGGTAGCCCGCGAAGTGCTCGCGCAGGCACAGCTCGATGACGACGACCGCGAGCAGGAGCACCGCGACGCTCAGCAGCCACGTCGCGCGGCGCCCGTCGCCGAGCATCCCGGCGACGAAGATCGCCAGGCCTGCGGCCATGCCGATCTCGGTCAGCGGGAACGGCGCCCAGATCGGCTGCGGGCGCGCGACGCCGCCCGCGCCCGCGGCGCCCGCCCCCGCGCCCGCGGCGCCCGCCCCCGCGCC
>JAWVGK010000231.1:0-4310 GCA_033855155.1 Solirubrobacteraceae bacterium
GGCGGACTCGGCGAGGATCGTGGTGACGCGTCCGTCGGGCCAGCGCAGGCGCACGCCCGGCTCGGCCGTCAGCCGGCCGCAGCGCTCGCTCGACGCGGCGCCGGCGGGCAGTGGCGGCGCCGACGGCGCGTCCGCGGTGACCATCGCGAAGCCGGGAAAGCACGTCAGCCAGTCGCCGGCGGCGATCGCGTGCGGTCGCGGGATCGCGGCGACGTCGAGCTCGGCGCCGCAGCCGGAGGCCTCGGTGAGCATCGCGGTCGTGCCGACGACACCGGCCATCGAGACGTCCTTGGCGGCGTGCGGGCGCGCGGCGCGGACCGCGCTGAGCATGACCGCGAGCTCCTCGCGCGAGCGCCACGAGCTCGAGTCCCACTGCGTGCGCCCGTAGCCGGGGCGCCAGCCGCCGTGCAGGTCGGCGGTCACCGACAGGCCGTCGCCGGCGCGCCCGCCGGCGGCGGGCACGGGATCGGCGGCGAGCCCGAGGCCGGTGACGCTCAGCGCCCCGGCAACGCCGAGCTGCGTGTGGCCGCCGAGCACCGGCAGCGCGAGCGCCTCGGCACCGGCGCGCAGGCCGCTGACGATCCGCGCGGCGTGCTGCGCGTCGCGCGCGCCGAGCGCGTCGAGCGCGCCGATCGGCGCGGCGCCCATCGCGCTGAGGTCGTGGGCGGTGACGAGCATCGCGCACCAGCCCGCCCATTCGGGGTCGTCCTGCACCATCGCCGGCAGGATCGCGTCGGTCGCCGCGACGACGTCCGAGCCCGGGACCGGCACGCCGTCGTCGCCGAGGAAGCCGCGCGGGATCGACCCCGCGGCCAGCAGCGAGCCGACGAGCTCGCCGATCGGCAGCTTCGTACGCGCGACGAGGTCGGCCACGCGCGGCACCTGCCAGCACATCAGGCGGTGCGCGACGCCGGCGCACCACACGTCGCCGGCGACCTCCCAGCCCAGCCGCGAGAAGAACGCGACCTTGTCGTGCTGGACGTGCGCGTCGAAGCGCAGCGCCCCGGCTTGCACGGCGCTCGCGCAGGCGGCGCGCACGAGCTCCGCGCCGACGCGACCGTGCGACCGCCCGCCGTCGCGCGTCCTCGTCGAGGCCGGCGCGCAGACGAGGCGACTGCCACGCCACCACCCGAGCGTCGGGTCCGCCCCCTCGGGGTGCAGGCGCACGCCGCCGACGACCTCGCCGTCGAGGCCGACGGCGACGAGCACGCGCGTGTCGGGATCGCCGTCGCGGTCGTCGACGTCGTGGCGGTCAAACAGGCCCTGGCGCTCGACGAACGCGTGGTGGCGCAGGCGCCTGTACGCCCGGTGCAGGGCGCCGTCGTGCTCGGCGCCGACGATCATCAGCGCCCCGCGGCCGGCGCGCGGGGCCACGGCCGGGGCGCCGAACAGCTCGCTCAGCGTCTGCGCGTACGGGCTGGCGGCGTGGGCGGCAGGAGTCATCCGCCGCACCCGCCGAGCGCCGAGCAGGCGCCGCACGCCGCACAGCCGGCGACCTGGTCGGCGCCGCGCATGCCCGCCTCGCGCAGCGCGCGGGCGACGCCGCGCGTCACGCGCGTCAGCGTCAGCGGGTCGGGCGCCGGCACGCCGTCGGCGTGCGCGAGCGAGCCCGGCAGCGGGCGGTAGGGGACGACGAACGGGTAGACGCCCATCGCGATCAGCCGCTGCGCGGCGGCGACGAGCTCGTCCGGATCCTCGCCGAGGCCGACGAGCAGGTACGTCGAGACGCGGTTGCGGCCGAAGACGCGGACGGCCTCGGTCCACGCCTCGTCGTAGCGCTCGAGCGAGACCGTCGCCTTGCCCGGCGTCCAGCGCGCACGCACGGCGGCGTCGGTCGACTCGACGTGGATGCCAATCGCGGTGGCGCCGGCGTCGTGCAGGCGGGCGATCCAGACGAAGTCCATCGGCGGCTCGACCTGCACCTGGATGGGCAGCTCCGGGACGGCCCGGCGGACCGCGGCGACGCAGCGCGCGAGGTGCCGGGCGCCGCGGTCGAGGCCGTTGGACGTGCCGGTCGTCATGACCATCTGGCGCACGCCGTCCAGGCGCACCGCCGCGAGCGCGACCTCGGCCAGCAGCTCGGGGCTCTTGACCTGCATGGTCGCGCCGGAGCGCAGCGACTCCTCGATCGTGCAGAAGCGACAGCGCGTGTCCTCGTTCGCGTAGCGGATGCAGGTCTGAACGACCGTCGTCGCGAGCACCTCCGTGCCGTGCAGCCGCGCGATCGCCTCGTACGGCGTGCCGTCCGCGGCCATCAGGTCGTAGAAGCGCGGGCGTACGATCGGCTCGAGCATCGCGTCCTCGACGACGACGCCGTCGCGCGTCAGCGTGCCGCCGGCGTGCAGCTCGAACGGCGAGCTCGCGACGACCGGCAGCGTCGCCGCGACGCCATCCAGCAGCCAGTGCCCGTCGTCGCTCGGGCCGGCTCCCGCCGGACGGCTGACCGCCGGACGGGAACGCACCCCGCGGACCGCGAGCTCGCTGCGCAGCCCGAGCTCCACTGTTCAGAACATCCAGGTCGTGTTGATGATCGCGCCCTTGCGCGCGTACTCGATCATCGCGTCCTGCATGTCGAGCGGATGGCACGGGATGACGCCCTCCATGAGGTCCTCCTCGCGCGCGCCGTGCAGCGCCAGGCCGAGGCGGCAGGCGAAGACCTTGCCTCCCTCCTCGATGAAGCGCGCGAGCTGCGCGTTCTCGTTGCGCATGCCGGGGAACAGCTCGTTGCCGACGGTCGGAAAGCCGCGCGTCGCGAGGCAGTTCAGCGAGCCGATGCCGAAGAAGTACAGGGCCGAGTCGAAGCCCTTCTTCTGTGCGCGCAGCGCCAGCAGCACCGCGACGAAGCTCACCGACGACTCGTGGACGATGCCGTGGACCATGCCGAGGTACGTCTCGCCGGGCTCGGCCTGGTAGTCCGGGAAGACCTTCGTCGACCCGTAGATCGACTCGCCGATCCCGACCGAGGGGTGCGGGATCTCCAACAGGCTGGCGATCTCTGCGTCGTTGAGCTTTGGCTCGACGGCCATGGGTTCCTCCGATGATCTGAGACTGGGGACGCCATGCAGGTTGAAGGCGCCGTGAACGGCGTCGTACCGACAGACGGCCAGAGTCCCCGGCGGCGTGGTGGACCGGCTGGCGGGTCCCCCGCGACGGACGTCGCGCGCTCCCCAGCAGCGGGGTAGGGCAAACCCGAAGTTCGTCGCCGGCGGCGCGCCAGGTCGGGCGCGGCGGCCGCGCGGACTATCGTCTCGGACATGAACCGGACGGCTGTCGAACGCGTCGGCGAGCGGCTGGGAACGGCGACGCGCGACGTGCTCGCGGCGCTGCTGGCGACGGTCCCCGACGCGGTCTACCTCGTCGATCCCGAGGGGCGCGTGCAGTTCGCCAACCCGGCCGCGCTGGAGATGCTCGGCTACGCCGAGGACGACCTGCTCGGCCGCGTCAGCCACCCGACGATCCACCACTCGCACTGGGACGGCTCGCACTTCCCCGAGGCGGACTGTCCGATGCTGCGCCCGCGCACGACCGGCGAGACGGTGCGCGTCGACGGCGACTGCTTCTGGCGCAAGGACGGCTCGAAGTTCCGCGTCGCCTACTCGTCGGCGCCGCTGCCGATGAGCGGTGGCGTCGGCGCCGTCGTCGTCTTTCGCGACGTCACGGCGCGGCTGGAGGCCGAGGAGAGCGCCCGCCGCGAGGCCGCCGAGCGCGCGCGCAACGCCGAGCTGCGGGCATCGCGCGCGCGAATCGTGGCGGCCGCCGACGCCGAGCGCCGGCGCCTCGGGCGCGACCTGCACGACGGCGCGCAGCAGCGCCTCGTGCGCGTGCTGCTCGCGCTGCGCCTCGCGGCCGCGCAGGTGACCGCCGACGACGCTCCGCAGGCGCACGACCGCCTCGACGCGGCGGCGCTGGAGGTCGAGGAGGCGATCGTCGAGCTGCGCGACCTCGTCAACGGCATCCACCCGTCGATCCTCACCAACCGCGGCCTGAACGCGGCGATCTACAGCCTCGTCGCGACGCTGCCCATGATCGTCACGTGCGAGGTCGCCGACGAGCGCTGGCCGCCGGAGTTCGAGGCGGCCGCGTACTTCGTCGTCGCCGAGGCGCTGACGAACGTCATCAAGCACGCGCACGCGAGCGAGGCGACGGTCAGCGTCCGCGAGCGCCAGGGCAAGCTCTGCATCGAGATCCGCGACGACGGCCGCGGCGGGGCGAGCCTGCGCGGCGGCAGCGGCCTGCGCGGCCTCGCCGATCGCCTCGACGCGACCGACGGGACGCTGTCGGTCCACAGCCCGCCGGGCGCCGGCACGCGC